>DMKB01000234.1 GCA_003454665.1 Nitrospiraceae bacterium
TGACGAAGGCAAAAAAAGGTAAAAGGACAGGGATATATATATCCCTTGGCGTGGTGATTCTGCTTTTTCTGTTTTTCTTGACGCAATCGCGGCTATTCAACGCGTTGGAGGAAAAGAGCCTCGACCTCCGGTTTGCTTTGAGAGGTCCCATCGAGCCGGGCCCTGAGACAGTGATTGCGGCGATCGACGAAAAGAGCATCAACAAACTCGGCCGCTGGCCCTGGCCCCGTTCGGTCTGGGGGCGTGTCGTTGACCTGCTCACCCAGGAGGGGGCCGCGGTAATCGTTTTTGATGTGTTCTTTTCGGAGAAGGAATCCGTGGCATCGGATGATCTGTTTCAGCGGGCCATCAGACGGAGCCGTCGAGTTGTTCTTCCGGTGGTTTTCAATTTTACCGAGGAGGGGTACCGGGAATCCGGTTTTACCGACAAGAAGCTGGATTATCTGACACCATCAGCGTACGCAATGATTAAAGACGGGGATGCATCGTTTTCCCCCCTTCGGGCAAAGTTGGTTCTGCCGACGCTCCTTCGGTTCTCGGCATTCGCCAGGTCCCTTGCGCACATCAATATGCTCCCCGATGGAGACGGGACCCTGCGGTGGGAAGTGCTCGCTATTCAGTATCAGGGTGACTACTATGCACCGATCGGCCTTCAGGCGGCGCGGCTGTATCGGGGGCTTGGCAAAACCGATCTTGCCCTTGATTATCAGGGCTCAGTGCGGCTTGGTGACGTGAATATCCCCACGGACCGGTTTGGTCGCATGCTGATCAACTACCGTGGGCCGAACGGCACCTTTCCCGCGTACTCCGTATCCGACATCCTGGACCGGAAAACACCGGCCGGAGCGTTCCGCAACAAAATCGTGCTTATCGGGGCAACGGCCGTCGGCATCTACGATCTCCGTGTCACGCCTTTCTCTCCGAATATGCCGGGAATCGAGAAACACGCGAGCGTGGTGGACAATATCCTGCACGGTGATTTCATTGAGCAAACAGGGCCACTTGTCATTCTCTTCATGATTATTCTTTTTGGCGGAATTCTTGGAATATACTTGCCCCGCTTCGGGGCCCGGGCCGGAGCAGGGCTTTTTGTCGGCCTCCTTGCCGGGTACATGCTTTTCGTTTATTACCTCTTTGCGGCCCATGGGATCTGGTTCAACTTTGTCTATCCCTCATCCGCCCTGTTTTTCGGCTACACGAGCCAGACGGCGTACCGTTTTTTTACGGAGGAGCGACGGGCCAGGGATATCCGCAAGATGTTCTCGAGTTATGTTTCGAAGCGGATCGTGGACGAGCTTATCAGAGATCCCGACAAGGCCAAGCTCGGGGGGGAGCGCAAGGAAATCACCGTGCTCTTTTCCGATATACGGGGTTTTACCACCTTTTCAGAGAAATATGAGCCTGAAGAGGTCGTGTCTATTCTGAACGAATACCTCGGAGCAATGACGGACATTGTTTTTGCCCATGACGGCACGCTCGACAAGTTCGTTGGTGATGCAATCATGGCGCTCTGGGGAGCTCCGGTAGGGCAGCCGGACCATGCTGAACGGGCGATCCGATGCGCCCTCGACATGATTCAGCGTCTGAAGGAGTTGCAGGAAAAATGGGCTGCCGAGGACAAACCGGTCCTCGACATCGGGATCGGCATAAACACCGGTGAAATGGTAGTGGGCAACATGGGAGCTGACGGCAAGAAGATGGACTATACCGTTATCGGAGACCATGTAAACCTCGGCGCCCGCGTCGAGGGCTTGACAAGGCAGTATAATAATCATATTATCATCACCGAATTTACCTATGGGAAAGTAAACAATGTGGCCGAGGTGAAAGCGCTCGGCACAGTGACGGTGAAGGGCAAGGAAAAGCCCGTAGAGATCTATGATCTCGTCGGAGTCAAGGAGGGTTGATGAAGGTCAAAGTACTTGGATGCTCCGGATCAGAAGCGATCGGACATAATACTCCCGGTTTTCTCGTGAACGACGTGTTAATGATGGATGCCGGCACGATCACGGCAGCGCTCAGTCTCGGGGCACAGGCGAAGATCACCGATGTAATGATCAGTCATCCCCATCTCGACCATATCAAAGGGCTTCTTTTTCTTGCCGACAATATCATCGGACGGATCCGCAGGCCCGTTGCCGTACGCGCCCTTCCCCCGGTTCTCGCGGCGATCAAGAAACACCTGATGAACAATATTATCTGGCCGGACTTTACGAAGATCCCGAGCGCGCAACGGCCGGTACTTGCCTATAAGCCGTTCCGGGCAGGGGTAACCATGAACATTGCCGGTCTTCGGGTCAGGGCCATCCCGATGAATCACCCCGTGCCTGCGGTAGGATTTCTGGTGAGCGATTCCCGGTCAACCATACTCTACAGCGCGGACACGGGGCCGAACGAACGGCTCTGGGGAGAAGCGAAAAAGGCGAGAAATCTTAAGGCCATCATCGTGGACACGTCGTTTCCCGACAAGCTCGATGAACTGGCTGATGTGAGCGGCCACTTTACGCCGCAGCAGCTGCACAAGGACTTGGAGAAGGCAAAGCTGTCGAGCGATGTGCCGATTTACATATACCATATTAAGCCTGCCTATGAGGCGAAGGTACTGCGGGACCTCCGCGCCCTGGGGAGGAAAAACGTCAAGATATTACAGGAAGGGAAAACGTACACGTTTTGAAATTCTAACTACTAAATCCTAAATTCTCAGTAATGTCAAAGCGATAAAAATAGTTAAACATTGCTAATTTGGTTATGAGATTTTTTTTAGAGTTTAGATGGTTAGTCTGTTACGAGTGAAATTCTTGCCAAAATGGCAGGAAAGAAATCCCGAAGTCCCGCGTGAGCGAAACGGCTGCGGGATCAAAAAAAGATTTGGTTCCGGCTTGTCCGGGTTAGGATTTCGTATTTGTTGTCATAGAGGAGAAATATGGCTTGGTTTAAAAAAGAGAAGCCCGATAAAGTCGCCCACGATATTTCAGGGAAAAAAATCAAGATCCCCGAGGGGCTCTGGATAAAGTGCGATAATTGCAAGGAAGTTATTTACCGGAAAGAAGTCGAGAAGAACTTCAAGGTCTGTCCAAAATGCGAATATCACTTCCGCATTTCCGCGTCAGAACGGCTGCCCTACCTGGTAGACGAGGGGAGCTTTCTCGAAGTGGAAGACGGCCTTTCTCCCAAGGATTTTCTCGGGTTCAAGGACTACAAGGACAAATTAAAGAGCAGCAGGAAGAAAACGGGCCTCAAGGATGCGATCATCTCCGGCGAGGCGCGGATCGGCGGCAGGCCGGTTTCACTCGTGGTGATGGACTTTCATTTCATGGGCGGCAGTATGGGGTCGGTGGTGGGAGAGAAGATCGTGCGGGCCGTTGAGCGGTCCATCGACAAGAAGACCCCCTTTATTTCCGTCGCGGCATCGGGTGGAGCCAGGATGCAGGAAGGGATCCTTTCGCTCATGCAGATGGCCAAGACCTCGGCCGCCATAGCCCGCCTGGGAGAGGAGGGCCTCCCCTTCGTTTCCGTGCTGACCGATCCGACCTTCGGCGGCGTGACAGCGAGTTTCGCCATGCTCGGGGATATTATTATAGCTGAACCCAGGAGCCTCATCGGATTTGCCGGGCCGCGTGTCATTGAG
>DMKB01000098.1:0-9025 GCA_003454665.1 Nitrospiraceae bacterium
CCACATCAACTAAGTGAAAAACCCGCACCAAACCCGGAAGACCCATTTATTTAAACCGATCAAGATAGTCAAGAGCTCCCCTGCGAGTCGCTATGGACCCTTCGGCCTGCTTTTCTTTTATGTCGTCAAGGATCTCCCGGAACCGCGGTCCCGGCGTGAGCCCGGCATTGATAAGGTCCTGTCCGGTGACGAGCGGTTTTTCCTCTGTCTTTAAAAACCGATTGTAGTAATAATCCAGGACAACAGCCATGGGCCTCTCCGTATCGGCAAACTTTTCTTTCGCCATGATCTCAGAGGTGGCCCGCGCGTCGGCCTGGGCCAGCATCAGGCTTTCCGGCAGATCATCCTTCAGGTCCCGGCAGTAGCGGTAGACCGCATTCCTGCTCGGTCCGCCCGGCGCGGAAAGGTTGAACAGCCGCATGTGGTATTTTATGACCCTTGCTACCATCGATTCCACTGCCCCCGAAAGCCTGAGACGCCGGCATGCTTCTCGTGCCTTCTCCGCCCCGCGGTTATCGTGGTCATGAAAACGGACGTGGCCGTCCGTCTCGGTAAACGTCTCCGGCTTGGCGATATCATGGAGCAGGCAGGCAAATCGGAGCGCCGCCTTTCTTGGCACGAGCTGTTCAAGCGGTTCTTCCAGGTGGTCGAGTACCGGCGCGGCGTGATCGGGCGACAGTCGGAACAGGTCATCGAGCATACCGTCTACGTGACCGACGGTCCTGAGGGAGTGGGTCAGCACATCATGCAGCTCGTATCTGCCCGGCCGGAAACCCTTGAGCGATGCAAGTTCCGGAAGGACGGGAAGGAGCAGTCCGAGGGAATCCATGAGCACGAGGTAGTTCTCCGCACCCCGGCTCGAGAGGATTTGAAACAGTTCATCGCGAATACGCTCGGGCGACGGCCCGGTGATGAGGTCCGCCCGTTTCCGGATTTCCTCGGCTGTTCCGTCCTCGATCGTAAAATCAAGGGCGGCGGAGAACCGAACGGCGCGCAGCAGGCGGAGCGGATCGTCATCCAGCACCGTTGGCCGAACAGCGCGGACCAACTTCTTCTTCACATCCTCCCTGCCATGGAAGGGATCAATGATCCCCGTGAGCGATCCGCTCTCGACGAAGGCTCGCAGGTCAAGGGCCATGGCATTGATTGTGAAATCGCGCCGCGCCAGATCTGTGTTCAGGTCGGGCCCCTCGAAGTTCGTAAAGTCAAACTGAACGGCCTCGCCGGCCCCGTGCTTCATCACGCGCGTGATCCGCCGCTCCTCGTCAAGAAAGAAAAAACTGCCGCCGATCGCAGCGGCAAAGGCGCGCGCCACCTCCTCTGAACCGGAGGGCATCAGAAGGTCGATGTCGTTCATTGCCTGCCCGCCGAGCAGCAGGTCACGCACTGATCCGCCGACGAGGTAGATTTGCTGAGAGCGGAATGAGAGGAGTTCAGAGAGATATGTGAAGGTGAGGTCAGCCATAGAATGCATGGAAAACTGCGATCTGCCACAGAGGTCAACGAGAGCTCAGAGAAACATCTCCACAGTACTCAGAAGAACGGGGAAAAGGCGGGCCAATCGCTATAAAACGTGCTTTTTCACTATTATCAAAAATGCTTTTTAAACCCGTGCAAATCTGTATCCAAATATTCTTCCTTGTTTTTCTCTGCGTCCTCTGCGACTATTGAGAATGTCATTGCGATAGAATTTTTTGCAGCACCGTCTCATCCCATTCCTTCGTAATAACCACCTCGCCGATCTTCTTCGGCAGGACGAAGCGCACGGTGCCGCCTTCGGCCTTCTTGTCGACCTGGATGGCATCGAGAAATTCCACCGGAGCGGGTCTCCGCTTGAGAGCAGAAAGTCCCGTGGGAAGGCCGTAACTCTTGATCAACTTCTCGACACGTTCGGGAACGGATGAATCGCAGAAGCCGCCCTCGTGGGCAAGGCGCGAGGCTGTGACCATGCCGATGGCGACGGCATAGCCGTGGCGCATCGTATAGTTCTCGAGGGTCTCGATGGCATGACCTATGGTGTGGCCGAAGTTCAGGATGGCCCTCAGACCTGCCTCACGCTCGTCCTTGGCCACGACGTCGGCCTTGATCTCGCAGGAACGGCCGATGATGTGGCCGAGGGCGTCGGGGTCGAGGTCCAGTATCCTCGTCCGGTGCGTATCGAGGTAATCGAATAATGCTGCATCGGCAATAATGCCGTACTTGATCACTTCGGCCATCCCGGCGAGAAATTCCTCCTTCGCCAGGGTTTTGAGCACGCCGAGGTCCATAAGAACGCGCTTCGGTTGGTGAAACGCGCCGATCATGTTCTTTCCCATGGGGTGGTTGACGCCGGTTTTACCGCCAACGCTGCTGTCCACCATGGCGAGCAGCGTCGAAGGCACCTGGACAAAGGGGATGCCGCGCATAAAGGTGGCCGCTGCGAACCCGGTGAGATCACCGATCACGCCGCCGCCGAGGGCCACGAGTGCCGACTGTCTGTCGAAATGATTAATAAGGAGGGCGGTGTAGATCGAATTCGCCCAGTCGAGGGTTTTGTATTCTTCGCCGTCGGGGATTTCGATCGACATGACCTGAAACTCCGCGCCTTTCAGGCTGTCGATGAGACGCTGTCCGTAAAGCTGCTTGACCGTGGGATTCGTGACGACGGCGATCTTCCGACCGAGCCCGAGCTGCGTGAGCTGTTCGCCGACCGCTTCCAGCGAACCGTTGATCTCGATGCCGTAACTCCTGTCCCCGAGGTTGACGGTTACGGCCCCTTTGGCTGGATGGGAAACACTCATGTTTTCGTTGCACTGCCCCCGGATGGGTCCCGATACGCCTCTATGCGGCCGACGAGGCCTTCGTCAAGCTGCACCTCAGAACCTGAGTGATGTCCGTCAAGGTATTGCAGCAGGGAATCATTAATGGCACTCATCAATTCCCGAAGGTCCTGATCAACATCCCGGGGCGTTTCCTGGATCGCTTTGAGCAGCGCCTCGGCGTTCAGGCTCAGGGTGGACAAATTAGTGAAACCCATGGCCCGTGCATTACCCTTGATGGTATGGTAAAACCGCTGGATCTTCTTCAGCGCGTCCTCCTGCTCGCGCTCCGCCTCCAGGTTTTCCATTTCCTTCCCGAGCGACTGCAGAATCTCGTAAGCCTCGTCGAAGAACGCTTTTTTGAGTTCTTGCATCTCCTCTTCCGTAAATGAAATCTCGTCGGTCATCGTGAGCTCCTCATATTCGCCGTCCGCGGGACAGCATCTGAGTTACCTTCTCGGGCCGGCCCTTCAGTACTCATCCACGCTTGACTCTCTCTTTGATTGCGGCAATAATGTCCTTCACCGATTTATCCGATGTATCGATGGTCATGTCCGCCAACCGATAATAGGTTTCGCGGCTTTCGAGAAGTTCCCGTATCTGCGCCAGGGGATCGTTGACCTGGAGCAGCGGCCGGTGGGTCTCGTGCTTGATGCGGTCGAAGATCACTTCAGGCCGGCCGGTGAGGCAGACGGTGAGGCCGCCGAAGCGGAAGGCCTCGCGGTTCTCGTCACGGATCACCGCGCCGCCGCCCGTCGAAACGACCTGCCCCTCTCCTTCCATGACCCGGCGGATCACCCGCGTCTCTACATCGCGGAAATAGGGCTCGCCCCGCTTCGCGAATATCTCGGTGATTGCCGTCTTCTCGTCAGCCTCAATGATGTTGTCGGTGTCGACAAAGGTATATCCGAGCTCTTTCGCCAACCCAATACCCACGCTTGTCTTGCCGACGCCCATAAAGCCGGTCAGGATAATGTTTTTGTACATACTCTGATAAATTCCAATCCCGCTTATAGCGGGACCGTTGGCTCAGAATCCAAATCTAAAATGAATTAGCAATGCCAAAAAAACCAATAATTCCGCATGACCATGCTCGTAACCCTGTCTCTTGTCTTATGTCTGCTGTCTTATGTCTGTTGTCTGTTTTTCGTCTCCCTGCATTTAAAACTTTGCATTTTGCACTTTTCATTTTGCAATTTGCATTTAAGAGGAATCTGTCTCTTGTCTCTCGTCTGTCTAGTTCTTATCTCTTGTCTGTCCTCTCTCGTCTGTTATCTTGTGTCTGTCATCTCCTCCTCACTTCTTCTTCTCCGCCTTCGGCTCCTCGATCCCCATCCGGATCCGCAGCGACTTCATAACCATATTATAGTTCCTTTTCATCTCGATGACACTATCTCCGCCGAATTTTTCTATCATGGCCCCGGCGATTGCGAATGCAACCGCGGCCTCGCCCACCACCCCGGCCGCAGGCACGGCGCAGATGTCGGCGCGCTCCACGCTCGCCTTGAAGGGCTTTTTGCTCGCCATATCCACGGAGCGCAGGGGCTTATAGAGCGTGGGGATGGGCTTCATCGCCGCCCGGACCACGATGTCCTCGCCGTTGGTCATGCCCCCTTCTATCCCGCCAGCGTTGTTCGTCTTGCGGTAATAGCCTGCCTTCTTGCTCCAATAGATCTCGTCGTGGACCAGAGAACCGGGCCGGTCAGCGGCGCTGAATCCCGCCCCGACTTCCACGCCCTTGATCGCCTGAATACTCATGAGGGCCGACGCCAGCCTGCTGTTCAACTTCCGGTCCCAGTGGACGTGGCTCCCCAGGCCCATGGGCACGCCCGTCACAATCACTTCGAACACACCGCCCACGGAGTCACCCGTTTTTTTTGCCTCGTCGATCTTCTTCATCATTTTTTTCTCGGCGTCGGGATCAGCGCAGCGCAGCTCTGAGGCTTCGGCCCGTTTTCTTATCTCTTTCCGTGAGATGTCCTCAGCCCGGACCGGGACGCCGCCGATGTTCTTCACGTGGCTCATGACCTCTATGCCGAACTCCTCCAGCAGCCGCTTTGCCACGGCGCCCACGGCAACGCGCATTGCCGTCTCCCGGGCGCTCGACCGTTCGAGGATGTTCCGCACGTCGGCCATGCCGTACTTCATGGCGCCCGCCAGGTCAGCGTGGCCCGGCCGCGGGCGGGTAACCGGATCGGCGGAGTTCAGAAACATCGGGTCCGGGGACATGGTGCCCCGCCAGTTTTCCCAGTCCTTGTTGCGGATATTCAGGCCGATGGGGCTCCCCAGGGTCCGGCCCCACCGCACGCCCGTAAAGATCTTGACGATGTCCTTTTCGATCTTCATCCGCGCGCCCCGGCCGTATCCCACCTGCCTCCGGGCAAGATCACGGTCGATGTCGGTGATCCTGATCAGGAGACCTGCGGGCATGCCCTCGATGATCCCCATCAGAAGCTCCCCGTGCGACTCACCTGCCGTCAAATATCTCAGCATCCTGCCTCTCCTTACCTTACCTTGAACATACTGTAATACGCTGACCGGGCCGCGCTCCGGCATGACAGAACGATCGCAATTGTACTAAACTAGCCTCCATTTGGCAAGAAGTAATAAGCCGGAGAGCGCATGGTTGGCTGCTTTTTCTCGGGATTTCTGCAGGGGGGGCGGGAAAAGGCCTGTTTATGTAATTCTATCTTATTGAATTTTTTGTTATTTTTGAAAAGCTCTGGAACCAAACATGATGGTTTCGTAATAAATCCGGAAAACACATTTTCCGTCATTCCCGTGAAAACGGAAATCCAGTTTTTCAGGCAATTATTTGGACCCTGGATACCCGCCTTCGCGGGTATGACGACTTTTTACGAGCCCATCAAGCATACAGAACAAAAAACCCGGCCCCGCCGTGGCCGCCGGGAAAGAGTATCACTGCCGCCTTGGGATTCTCCGGACTGAGGAGCAGAATGCGCTGCACAATTCCGGGGCGAGTCGGAATGTCCACGACACGCTCTGCTGCCTGAGCCCACGCGGCGGATATGAAGACCGCAGCGAGCAACGGCACTACGATAAGAAGACGCTTCATGGGGATATCCTCACTAACGGCGAAGCTTGCCTGCCGCTCCTGAGCCCGCCCGCTTACTGCTGCAAAGCCTGGCATGCCGGAGAGTTGATATTTCTGACAAAGCTGCTGTTATGCTTGGCGAGCAAGCTCTTAACGGCACAAGCTGTGAGCTGTTTTACATGCTCTGGAACTTTTTCCATATCCGCAATGGTGTCGGGAACATCCTTTGAACACTTGCCGCGGATCGACGTATCGATGTGGGTCTTGCATGCCGCTTCAGAGATGTTGAGGCACGCCAGCATATTCTGATCGCATGCAGTGGTTGCTGCTTCCGGAGCACTTATGTCGACAACATCTTTCTTGGTTAGGACCATATCTTGCGCACATACACTACTTGCCATTGCAATCAGGATCATTGTCAGGAACGTTTTCATAACAACACCTCCATGTTGTTGCCAAGACGACGGTATGGGATTTGTTGTTTCTTTCGTGCCGACCATAACTTTCTTCATCGGCGTTTACCTCCAAAATGCATATCGGACAGGCTATAACGCAATATCGAAGGATAGGGCATGCCGTATTTGAATTTCACATACTTCTTATACTTGCCGGCATCCGTACCGATCTCAGTTGTATAAAGCGACTTGCCGGAGGGATCAATAATGAATGCCGGCAGACGCATATCGATTCTCCGCATGCCGATATTGACGGGCGAATAAATCAAATCATAGCGCTTCCCGGAATCCAGATGCACCAGCATCACCAGCGTACCCTGCCGTGAATCATAGGGGCGAATGAAATAGCCCTGCTGAATCGATCGCAGATGATTCTTGGCGGCATTGGTTAATTCCATGTTCAGACGTTCCGCAAGGCCTTCTGCGGCAGCGGCCTTCAATCCCTTTTCGATGGATTCCGACAAGCCCATCATAGATTGAAACAGCACCATTGAGGAGCCAAAGGATCCTAATCCTTTGTCACCGACCGAACCCTGGTACTGATATCCGCGCCACTGATAATCCACTGCGCCGGTCCACATACTCCACCATTCCACGCTGTCCTTCAGTTGCTTTTTCGCCTGCGCCTGTTGAGGAACCACGGTTTTCAAATCGTTGTTGATCTGGGTCGTATTGAAAAACAGTTCGTATTTCAAGTTTACAACCTGCTTCCAAAGCAATTTGTTGCTCCCCTTCGATAATGCGTACACCGCGCCCCCTTCGCGCAGCATAAACACTTTGTTGCCCCGTTGAACGAAGATATCGGGGGTCAGCGCGGAAAACAGGCCGCTCTCGAGGAAGGGGAGGGTCAGTCGTTCTTTGCGAGCACCCGTAGTTGCATCGAGTATGGTGATGCTTTTGTAGGTAGTGAAATACAATTTGTTCGAAGACAGGAAAAACGGGCTCTGCAGATCCGAGCCATCCTGCTTCTCCAGCGGATAACGCCAGCTTATTTTGCCCGTGCGCAACTCGATACGATATATACCCTTCCGGTTGGTAGAAACAAATATCCCCCCCCTCGTCGCCGGCACAGCCAAAACCTGTATGCCTTCATATCTGGCTGGAGCACGGGGATGCGGATCAACGGGATACACGGGCCCCCATAACCGTTTCCCGGACCGCGTATCCAGGAGTGAGAGGCGCCGCCGGTCCCACAGCAACACACCGCGTTTTGTCACCCGCAGATTCAATTCCTGCAACTTGTTAAAATAACGGGGGATCGCTTGTTGCCACAGGATTGCACCGTTCTTCGCAGACATCTTGTAAAGCTTGTTCGCCAGGACATACACGGCGCCATCGTCGGCAATGGTTATCTTCGCGTCCTTATTGATGCGTCCAAGCACGCGGCGCCAGGCAATGCTGCCGTTGCGCACATTCAGCGCCTGCAACTGACCGCCTTGTTCGTCCATGTCAAGCAGATAAATCTTCCTGTTCGTGCTGTCATAGACATTTCGCGTCGTGGCTTTCACTGCGTATTCCCAGAGCACCTGGCCGGTCTTCGGGTTGAGCGAGGCATAATATCCGCCGGTGGGCGAAATACCCCGCAGCAGGATCCTGGGCCGGACAGACAGCACTTCGTAGCGCCCCCATTGCAGGTCCTTGCGTTGATACGTCCAGAGCTTCTTTCTCGTGCCCAGGTCATATACATTCACCGGGCCGAACTCAGGCACGGCAAGGGCGCTGCTCACCTGCACCTCTCCCAGCAGCAAGCCGATGCCGGGCACCAGCTCAAAGATATCCGCTGCATCGGCATGAAATACTTTTTGCCAGCGTGGTTTCGGGTAGGTCTTGAGGATTTCCGCTGCCTGCTTTTTAAGATCAGGGAAGGTGTCGATCTTCTCCTTTGTGCCCCCCTTCCCCGTCATCACCCGCAGACCTTCGGCAAACTGCTCGCCAAAGCCGGCACAACCGACGCTCAACACCGTGATGACAACAAGCGCGGCAATACGTGCGCGGCGCGGGCGATCAGGCATCCTGGTTGTTGTCCTCTGTCGAGTCATGGCATCCCTCCTCTCTCGTTCACGCACGCTATTTGCCCGGCGCGTTCTTGCAATATTTCGCCGCGTCTGCGCTCAGGCGCACCGCCTCGCCAAAAACATACTGGGTAACATAGGCTTTTTGCGATCGACTGTTGGGCGTGCCCTGACCGGATACACCAGGGGATTCACCGCCATACAGCCGTGACTTCGCTGCATCGAGGCCATAGGTAAAACCAACGCTTGCGTCCTTACCATACTTCAGCATGACGACATTGCCGGCACGGTAGATCCAGCCCCTATGGGTCTGGCGACCCGATTTGGCGGATGTGCCCTGTGTCATGCCGTACCAGTCGACTGAATCGTCGAACTCGCTGACCCTGGCTGACCCGTTACGCTCGAACGTGGCCTCAAAGGTTTTGGTGCCGCCGGTAATAGCAGAGAAAAAAGCGTCATCGTCCTTGTCCTTGCCTTTCGTCGGGACGTCGAAACGCCAATAGCAATAATAACGTATCGGCCATCCTTGGGTGACCCGCTTGAAGGCACTGTGGCGTACCACGCTGTCTTTCCGCACCCAGCCAACATAGTTGCCCGATTTGCCGGCAAGGTGGTATTCGACATAGAGCCAGCCCGCCGGCGCTTTGCGGGGCGCGGGCACCTTTCGGAGCTGGTGGCCAATGGCCAGCCCGCCAAAGGCCTTGC
>DMKB01000098.1:9051-11287 GCA_003454665.1 Nitrospiraceae bacterium
TCGCGAGTCAGGATCTTGATAAACGCGCATGTTCTGCACATTGACGTAATACTGGCTGTCGTAATACGAGCCCGCGGCAACCACCGCCCCCTGGCTGGAGGCAAGCAGGGCCGTAGAACACAGCAGCAAGCGGGACAGCGACTTGAGAATATTTTTTTTCATAACAACCTCCTCAATACTGCAATCTCGATTTGCAAATTTCAGATTGCGATTTTAGCGAATGAGAGATCTTTCGACACTGATTAGCACTGATTTTTTATGCTCTTGCAATCATGGTTTTTATCTGTGTAAATCCCAGTCCAGGCATTGATTCCACAATTCGAAATTCACCATTTGAAATTTTCACGCCTCGGCTCTCCGGGTCTCCCGTCCCCCTGCTTTCCGCCACCGCATCCCGTTGCTCGTCCTAACTCAACAATCGAAGTTATGCACCGTAGAAAATAGCGGCCCTAAATTCTATAAAACCTTTCATCGCAGAGCAAAGTTCTCATCTGATCCGAAATCTCCCCCACCTCCCCTCTTTGTCTAAGGAGGAGGTGAGGCTTTCAATCGTAAGAAGCAATTTCAGAACTTATGCCCCCGAATTTTCCCTTCCTTAATTTTTCCCCTCTTTAAACGCCACCAGGTGCCAAAGCAGCTTGGAGGGCGCAGGGTGAATCGTCGTTGCAGTGGAGTAGTCAGTCATGAACGCCTTGCCGTCCTGCACAATCTTAAAAGGTCCATGCGTCTCGTCCGGTTCGGTCATGAAAAAGCTGCCGTCGGCATTCACGGAATAGTTCATGATGACGGTATTGGTCGCAATGGTCGCTGTTACACCGTCCGTACAGCGCCCGGTGACGTTACCCCTAACCGTGCCGATCCCGTCAAAGCTCATGGTGCCCGTATCCTCGCAATACATCGTCACCGAGTCCTCCTGATATACCTCGGTCTTCATGACCAGATACACCCCATCCAGACTTGCATTGCTGTAGCCCGGAGCCGCAGCGTTTGCACCGTCCGGGCCGACGACGAACAGCGTCGTGGCCAGAAATCCGAAGATTAGAGATATCAACCTTGTCTGCTTCATAATATCCTCCTTGATCTCCTCAATTTCGAATTGCGGATTGCTGACTGCGGATCTGCAAAGAACAGCGACCCACTTTCCGATTTCTTAGTTCGCAATCGCAAATCCGGGACTTGTAAACAATAAAGAGTGCCTTTACTTTGCTACTCTTCCTATTGCTTTCTCCATACCCGGGTCTTTCCATCCTCCTCCCTACGCTGCTCCATATCTGCACCCTCAAGATAAACGATCTCCTCGTGGTAGATTGCAGCAAACCGGTCCTCAGTTGATACATTACCGGATAGTGACCAAGTAAACGGAGTAGCTCGCTCGAATGGACCAGAACTGAAGTTGCCGAGGTACCCTGTTCCGTCACCCAGATACTCCTTCCCATAGATGCCAGCATTGCTTCCGTCCTGCCGCATCCAAATACCTAGGAAGGAAGACTCGGGAATAAAAGATCCGGAGTCATCACCCGCGACAAAACGGTTCGCCCAGATGTTGTATCGCGTGCCGTCCGACTGCTGCCATACAGCCACGGCGTTTCCGCTGCCGTCCACGGCCACCTGGGGACTAAAGGCGCTTCCCACATTGGCGGTCTCGATGAGCGCGGTCGAGCCCCAGCCTGTGCCGACCACATAGCGGTTCGCCCAGATGTTGGTTCGCGTGCCGTCCGACTGCTGCCATACTGCCACGGCGTTTCCGCTGCCGTCCACGGCCACCTGGACATTAGAGGCATCACCCGCATTATCGCTCTCGATGAGCATAGCCGAGCCCCAGCCTGTGCCGACCACGTAGCGGTTCGCCCAGGTGCTGTCTCGCGTGCCGTCCGACTGATACCACACTGCCACGGCGTTTCCGCTGCCGTCCACGGCTACCTGGACATTAGAGGCGTCACCCGCATTATCGCTCTCGATGAGCATAGCCGTGCCCCAGCCTGTGCCGACCTCGTACCGGTTCGACCAGGTGCTGTCTCGCGTGCCGTCGGACTGGTTCCACACGACCACGGCGTTTCCGCTGCCGTCCACGGCTACCTGGGGATAATAGGCATGTCCCGCATTGTCGGTCTCGATGAGCACGGCCGTGCCCCAACCGAAGCCGGGAACGTACCGGTTCGCCCAGATGTTGTCTCGCGTGCCGTCGGACTGATCCCACACGGCCACGGCGTTGCCGCTGCCGTCCACGGCCACCTGG
>DMKB01000097.1:0-1584 GCA_003454665.1 Nitrospiraceae bacterium
TCGCTCTTACTTCGTGTCCATTCGCGAACATTCGCGGCAAAAAAATTCTTCTCACTTTGGTGCTTCATTTTGACTTGTACCTTTTGCATTCATCAGACTTCGTGTCTTAGCGTCTTCGTGGCTGAAATGGTGTTCCCCTTTTTGAAATTTCTCCAATTTTCACGTTCCCTCGCGGGGAACTTAGCAGCATGCGCCTCCTCCACCTGAATCCGCCTTCGGCGGTTCTCCTGCTGCTGTTCCACAGTCCGTAAACAGACCGAAATGCTCGTCGAAGCTTCCCGTCACGTGGAAAAAATCCCTCAGCCGCGTCTTCGACAGCATCAGCGCTGTGTTGCCGCAGACGCGCTCCGGCTTGTTCCGCTCGAACACGTGGCCGTCATCGAGCCGGAGCGTGAAGGGCGATTCCGGTATCCCACCCTTGTATACGGCAACATGGCCGTAATCTTCGCAGGCATCCTCCAGGCCGTCGAGCTTCCAGAGGCGGTAGGTAACGGAGGTGAATGTTATGTTTCCGGCAAGGGCCTTGATGTCCTCGTTCTGAATGTCGATGACCTGCTTCGAAACGACCCGCGGATCAGCAAAGCCGATGCTTCTGACGATCCGCTCGAAATCATTCTGATACAACGCGCCGCCGAGACATTCACCATAGAGGATACGGTTTTTCCTGACCTCCTCGGGCACGCGCCGGTCGGCGTAGACGTCGGAGAAGTAAAATTCTCCGCCGTTTTTTAGAACCCGGTAGATCTCCTTCAGGACCTGCTCCTTGTCCTCCACCAGGTTGATAACGCAGTTCGACGTCACGAGGTCGATAGACCCGGGCGTGAGGTGCTTGTGAAGGTTTTCCATCTCGTCGTGGATGAATTTCGCATTCGGCCGGGCATACCCGAACCGGGCAGCCTGCTCGCCCACATACCGCTGCGCCACCCGTATCTGTGATTCCGTCATGTCGATTCCGTACACGAAGCCCTGCTCGCCGGCAAGATAGGCCATCACATAGCTGTCCCGCCCGGTGCCGCAGCCCATGTCGAGGATCGAGAGCCCCTGGATGTACTCGGGGATCGTGTTTCCGCACCCGTAATATTTCATCTTGATTTCGTCATGGATGAGGGGCAGCGCTGCCTTCACTTGTGCGGGAATGGCGTCGATGGTGCAGCAGGCGTTCGTCTTGAGGTCCCCCGTCTCGGTCAGCTCCTCGCCATAGTACTGCCTGACACTTTCCTTGACGTCGAAATCAGCGCCGGCCTGGGCTGGCGTACGCTTCCGGTCCTGGTCCGGCAACGCGGTTTTTCCCTTTTCCTTCACGAGGCTGCCGTGACAGCTGCTCCCGGTGTCAGCAGTACAGGCATAGCAGTATTCCGCGAGCGACACCTCGGCATGGAAGGTATCGAGGTCTATCTCCCAGAATTTCTTCTCCTCGTACCCCTTTATCTTTCTTTTATCGGCAAGGTTGAAGTCGCAGTCGTAAACGTTCCCTTGATAGTCGATGGTGAGAATATCCCTGCACATCACCTGCTCCAGCGTCGAGGGGTTGAAGTGCTGCTTCAACAGATCCAGGTATTTGGTGTACGAACCTTCCTTCTCAAG
>DMKB01000097.1:1631-8509 GCA_003454665.1 Nitrospiraceae bacterium
TCGTCCAGGATCTGCCGGTATTCGCTCTCGACCTGCATCTCCGGAGGAGGAAGATAATCGCCGGCCGGGTTGTACACCAGGTCGAGGGACAATCCGTTCGTGCCGTAGCCGGCGTCATTCAGTTGCCGGATCACTTCAACGCTCTTCGAGAATGTTCCTTTTCCACGCTGCTCGTCCGTCGAGTACTCGAAGACCGAGGGAAGTGAAGCAATAAGGTGGACGTTGTGCTTCTTGTACAGGTCCCGATAGAACGAATATTCAGGCATGGCAAGGACCGTCAGGTTGGTCCTGACCGTCACCTTTTTGCCTGCCTGTGCGAGGCCCTCTATGAGCGGAGGAAGGTGGGGATTCATTTCCGGCGCCCCGCCGGTAAACTCGACATTCCCGATCTTCGACTCGACCAGGTTCTCCAGCAGTTTCTCGGCCGTCACACCTTCCATATTCTGTTTCCCCGAGGGTGAGGCCGCAATATGGCAGTGGGTGCAGGCCTGGTTGCAGAGGTTACCGAGATTTACCTGGACGGTATCGATCTTCCGTTTCGTTAATTTCCTGTCTGTTGTCAGCATGACGCTCCCTTCGTAAATGATAAAAAAAGGACCAAACCGTCAAGGATGAGATGAGCGGGGAGGGTCCGTTTATTCCTATCATCTCTTATCATCCGGTACATCCTGTTGAGTCCCTTTCCGACTACTGTCGGAGAGGCTCTCACTAAGAACGCGACGCCCCGGAGTCCCGCCCTGGCGGGACGTCAGCGGGGTAAAATCGAGCAAGCCGATCGGGCGGAACGCCGAGAAAGTAAAGGCTGATTAAAAGCCAATTCCTGAAGGTACCGAAGAAGGGCCCTTCGTTTTCCCAGCGACGCGCCGACGTTCTCACGCGGTCAGGGATGAAACGGATTGTTCCGCCCCCTTTTTTGACGCGCTGCATAAGATCCACATCTTCCATCAGGGGAATATGCTTGTATCGCCCTATTGTATCAAAAAATTCCTTCCTGATAAAGATCGCCTGGTCTCCGTAGGGGAGCCGGGTGATTCGCGAGCGGATCGTGCCAACCTTCTCCGTGGCCTTGACGAACCAGTGGTCTGAATCAATGCCGAGGTCAAAGGCCCCACCGACGTACCGCTCTTGGGACAGTACGTCGACGATCTTCCGGATGCCGCCCTCGGGCAGAAACGTGTCGGCATGGAGGAACAGAAGGATATCTCCCCTTGCCACGGCCGCTCCCCGGTTCATCTGAAGCCCCCGTCCGCGGCCGGACTGAATTTTGACAATGTCTTCCGAGTCTATTGCCTGTATCGTGTCTCCGCCGCCGCCGTCCACCACGATGATCTCTACCGGCACCGGTGCTTCCTGGCTGCGGACGTGCTCGATCAGGGCGTTGATCCCCGCTCCCTCATGCAGTACCGGTATGATGACGGAAATTCCCGGGCTCAAGAGTACTCCCTCAGCAGTATCGCGATATTCGGTGCCTGAGCTGCCCGGGCCGCGAGCGGCCGGACGCCGACCAGGTTTTGGTAAATATTCTGTCCGCCCCGCATCAGGGGCGTGCAGTCCTCGTGAGAACAGACATGGTATCCGGAGCAGACGAAGACCCGGGCGAGGGCTTCACCGACCGCCGGGAAGCGTTCGGCTCTGTTGTCTGCTCCCGGGGATACTCACGCGATACCACGAATGAGCGTATTATCGCTCTTTCTGCTGTTCCTGGTCGGTAAGCTTCGTTACATCGTTGATCGTAATGCTTCCCGCTCCCAGGAGGTGCAGGAGCAGGGTGAACCCGCCGCATGGCGGTGCACTTCCTCCCGTGAGGATGAAATCACAGTCCCCGTCATAAAACGGGCACCCGGAGCACAGTCGATCACGCAGTGCACCCGTCATATCGCCGGGATGCATCGCCGGTTGTGCCGGTCCTTCGAGGGCAATACTCGTGTCGCCGTCAATAAGCTGTTGTACCACAACAAAGCCCCTGCATGCAAGCTCTTCGTTCCTGTCCGGCTTGTAGTACGGACAGAACTGCGAACAGGCGACTTCGCGTATGCGTTCCTTTTTTTTCATCATAAGCTTATAATGATTATAATAACAAAAAAACAGGGCATGGTGTATAATAGAAACTATGCCGTATTACCTTGCCGACCATGCCGTTCTCAAATGGCTCGAAAGGCCGTCCGTGTATCACCTGAAGCATGACGAGCTCTACGAGCTTGACGATACATCCTTCGCATTCTTGAACACCTGCCTGTCGGACGCCGGAGGCGCCACCAATGACAGTGCTTTCGTCGATTACTGCCGGGAAGAAGGGATTCTCACGACAACCAAGGCGCTGCGGAACAACCCTCCCGTCATAAGGGCCCCTGAGCCCTCCCTGCGGTATCTCGAACTCCAGGTCACGAACGCCTGCAACCTCAGGTGCAAACACTGCTATATCGGCGATGGACCGGTTAGGGAGCTTTCCGCCGAGCAGGTCCGTGTTGTTCTCGAAGAGTTCGAGGAAATGCAGGGGCTACGCGTTATGATCACGGGCGGAGAACCGCTCCTGCACAGCGAATTTCAAACCATCAACGCGCTGTTTGCAGACGCCGCCGTGAGAACCACGCTGTTCACCAACGGGCTGTTACTCTCGGACCATGTTCTCAAAGGGCTGAACGTTCATGAAATCCAGGTCAGCATTGACGGTCTTGAACAAGCCCACGACTCAATCCGGGGGCGCGGTTCGTATAAGCAAGCCATAGATGCACTCCAGCGAAGCCTTGACGCAGGGTTCGATACATCGATAGCGACAATGGTCCATCCCGGCAATCGTGGTGACTTCGAGACCATGGAGGGGATGTTCAAAAATATGGGGATCAAGGACTGGACCGTGGACATCCCCTGTGAAACAGGAAGGCTGAAAAATAACAACGATTTTCATCTCACTCCGGAGGAGGGCGGCACGTACCTTGCGTACGGGTACGGGGGAGGCCTTCATTCCACGGGAACGGGCTACGCCTGCGGCCTGCACCTCATGGCCGTGATGGCAGACGGCAGGGCTGCAAAGTGCACGTTCTATGGAGACGACGCCGCTGGCACCATTGACGAGGGACTGCCGGCCTGTTGGAGCAGGATACGACCGTTGAAGCTCGGGACATTGCAGTGCGACTGCGACTACCGGGAAGAGTGCCGGGGTGGGTGCCGGTACCGGGCAGAACTCCTCGACGGGGCAGGAGGAAAAGACCTTTACAGATGCGCTCTGTATGGTATAGTATAAGGAGTCAGTCCTCTCGATGCCGGCGGAATCCGGAATACCTGCGACGTACGGCAAAGTCCAACTACACAGCAGATACCAGCAGGTATAGGCGTTTATGTGAATATCGTGCCATATTGTGTATACGGTGAAGTGACTTCTCGAAAGGAGGGGCATCCGAATGACGATTAGGAAGGTATCGAAAGCGACAGGGACCACCTGTAAATGCAAGAGTTCCTGCTGATCTCGGAGCTCCCGAAGCGCACAAGCCCCGCCGAGGAGCACCGGCGGGGCTTTATCCTTATGAACAAAACCTGTCTCGAGTTTCTCGTCAACTCATGACTGCTCCAGAAAGGAAGTAAGATTATGAAATGGCCTCGTGCAGCAGCGGGAGCTGCCATGCTCTCCCTTCTTGTATTCAGTTCCACGGCGCATTCCTGGGGATTGGCCACCCATGCCTACCTTGACGATCAACTCAACAGAAAAGGTGGGCTGATGAACGCGCAGGAGATCTACGGAGGCATGGCCCCTGACCTCTTTAACTATATGTTTACCTCTCCCTACGCGTCGGACCTGTACATGCAGACCCACTACCAGTTTATGAAGGTATGGGACCTGGCCCGGAGCATGAGGGCCAAGGCCCTGTCCTATGGTTTCGTGAGCCATAACAACCTGTGGGGGGCGGATTCCACCGCCCATCATGCGGGCCGTACCGTCGGCTTGACCGAAGGATATGTGATCGCAAAGGCCAAAGCGCTCGGTAATATGGCGCCGCTGCCGCCGCAGCTCGGGATTCCGCCGGAACTGACACTTACCCTCTACCATGCGATCGTGGAGGCCGGAGTGGACATTCTGGTCACGCAGGCCGATCCTCTGATCGGTCAGAAAATGATCGATGCCGCTCTCTATCGGAGCCGTTCGTTTCCCTATCTCCTGGTCAGGGCCTACGCGGCAGACTTTTCTCCGTACTTTGGAAATCCCGGCGCGGCAGCCAGGGCCATCCGGTCTGCTGAGAGCGCGTTTCGGAAAAATGTGATCCTCTACGGTTATGCCTTGGTGCAGGACGACATGACGTCCGTGCAACTGGTTGCCGAGCAAATGGCCGAGACCGCTGAAGAGTACCTGGCAGCGCAGGGCATTCCGCTCCCCCCGAAAGAACAACTCGAGCAACTCCTCCAGTATTATCTCAGGACGGCCATGCTTCTCTGTGAGCCTGACTACCGTCAGGAAATTACGGCCACCCGGGAGTATGTCGACCAGCAGCTCATCATGTACGGTATAACGCATTAGCGAGCGATTCTGCCGCTACAGCAAAGGGAAGCCGGGTATGCACGGGTGGGAGACGATGGATCCCACCCTTTTCTTTTTGTCTTTCCCCGAAACCGTGGCGCCGACACTGCCGTGATCCGGTTCTGGTTTTGTTGGAACAGTTCAGACTCTTTCTCCTTTACAACTAGCCTGCAATCCGATAGAATTTATATAGGAAATGAAGAATCGCCTGGCTCTCATATTCATGGCAGTTCTTTTCATTGCGCTTGTGCTGTCAGCCTGTGGCATCAAGAGCGAAGGAGGACCGTCGGCTGTCCGCTTTCAAAATGAGCACGAGGAATGTCTGGAAAATATCGAGAAGGAGCTTGCCGGGTACGGAAAACAGATTGAAGAGCTCTATGCCCAGGCGGAAAGAACGGCGGGAGACGCCCGCGATGAGATAAACAAGACCATTAGCGATTTACGAAAAAAGCAGCATGATGCCGTGAGAAAATACGAAGAGCTCACGTCGGCAACGTATAAAACTTGGAAAAACATGCAAAGACGGGTGGAACAATCATGGAAAGACCTGGAAGATACGTACGAGAAAGCGCTTGCCCTTTTTCACGAGATTAGCTGAGCAGGTCCCGTCACGTTCATTCCTCTGTCCACCATAGCCATAGGGCGTCCGTGAAGCCTTTCCGGTCCCGCATATGGCGGGACGGCCGCGGGGTGACCTCCCTTCTTCCCGCCTTACCCTGTTCCTCACCTCTCGATCTCACGGAAGTCTGCACCCGTCACCGTGTACATATCGCCTATTTTTTCTTCCCGCTGCTGTCCACCAACTGATGAAAGAGGCTTGACTCGCGCTTGTAGAATCCCTCGGTATGGAATGAATCCTCGAGTTCCAGATATTCATAATCCAGGTGATGGCAGACCTCGTGCAGGACCGTCCTGAGGAAGGAGCGAAAGGCCACGACCTGGCGCTTCTTTGCCGTGCGCATCCAGACCGTGATGACAGCTGCCGCACGGCCCTTCACGGGCTCGTACAGACCATGCAGCTCACCCCAACGCTTGCTCGGTCGCACGGCGAGCACTTTCACCCGGATGCGCGGCAGTTTGAGGTCCGTAACCATACCCGTAGCGAGTTTTTGGCAGAGTTCTTCCGACCGCTCCCGGTTTTCCCGTTCCAGTGCCCGTGCAATTGCAGGGATCAGCGGTTGCAGTCTCTCTGCATTCGGCAGCCTGATTGCGTGGATCTCATCACTTTTTCGGTAGATCCGCCTCTGACTGGGTGTAAGTTTCCGGTAATAGGAAAATACCATGTCCGATATCCTTCAGGCCAACGTGTAGAGAATTGTACTCGAAACACCCTGTTTTGGCAAATATTGCACCCTGTCCCTGACTTCCCCTTCTGCTCGTTATTTTCCCTCCCTCCACACCCTTTCATCGGTCACCACCTGCCTGAAACAAACATCGTTATACAATATATAGTATTCGATACTGAATTACACTGCAGCATTCCGTACTACTTATAGCGTAAAACGTCGTGATTAAACTTGTTTAAAAACAGCCATATAACACTTATTACGCACCGCTGTCACCTTTTTTTCTTGACAGATTCGCCATATGGTGTAATATTATGCAACAAGTTCATACACAATATATTGTGTGCGCATTCATAAAATCATACTTTAGTAGCTTGACAGAGAAGTAAATATAAGCCTTAATTTAAGTAGTACGTATACCGTGCGCTCCCCCTACTGGCCCGGTCTCTCCGGGCGGCAATCATAGTTAATCGTATCGTCATAGCAGTACCGTTTCCGTTGTGGTCCCGAGAGAGTAGGGGTGCATGGTGTGCCCTCATTCCTGAGCCACGACTGAATGATTACGGGTACGGGCAGGAGAAAAATATAATGTATAGAGCAATTACGTATCTTCTCATAGGTATCGGTCTGTCGGCAACATTCGCGTGCACCCGTGCCGTGGTGCATCCGTCAACTGCGGGCCCCATGGCAGATAACCTCGCTGGAAACGCGGCGGACACAGCCGGACATGCTTACGCTGATGAGGCGACTTATGACATCCCCATGGTCTTGAACCACAGTGTGGAAAATCACATCGACTACTTCGGGACTCGCGGCAGGGTTATGTTCCAGCGCTGGCTCGATCGCTCTGAACAGTACATCCCCATCATGAAGGAAATCCTGCGAGAAAACAACCTGCCCGAAGACCTGGTGTACGTGGCCATGATAGAGAGCGGATTCAGCACCTCAGCCGTATCATGGGCAAATGCCGTCGGTCCGTGGCAGTTCATGACGGGTACGGCCAAGATGTACGGGCTCAAGATCAACCGCTGGGTCGATGAACGAAGGGATCCCATCAAGTCTACGAAGGCCGCGGCGCGACACCT
>DMKB01000353.1 GCA_003454665.1 Nitrospiraceae bacterium
TCCTTGATGGCTGCCATGGCTTCGTCCCGCGGCAGTATCCCGGAGATGGCGAAGAAGCATGCCTGCATGATGGTATTGATACGACCACCGAGGCCTAACTGCTCAGCAATGCTATAGGCATCGATGACGTGGAAAGTCAGACCTTTCTCAATGATCTGCCGCTGCGCGTTCCGCGGCAATGTATCCCATACCTCGCTGTACCCCGCCTGTGAATTGAGCAGGAACACTCCACCGGGTTTCGCCTTTTCCAGCATTTCATATCGATCCAGGAATATCGGCTGATGGCAGGCGACGAAATCGGCCTCATCGTCGCCGATCAGATAGCTGGAGCGGATAGGACGCGGCCCAAAACGCAGATGTGAGACGGTGACGGCCCCAGCTTTCCTGGAGTCATAGACGAAATAGCCTTGCACGAACCGATCGGTCTTTTCACCGATGATCTTTATGCTGTTCTTGTTGGCGCTCACGGTGCCGTCACTGCCAAGGCCGTAGAAGACTGCACCCATGGACGGCTTGGCCTCGTCGGTGCGGAACGCGGGATCCCAGGCCAGGCTGGTGTGGCTGATGTCGTCGATGATCCCTATGGTGAAGTGGTTTTTGGGCTGCTCCTTGCCAAGCTCATCGAATACACCCTTGGCCATCCCGGGAGTGAATTCCTTGGAGGAAAGCCCGAAGCGGCCGCCCGTGACATGCGGTATCTCTGCAAATCGACGAGAGCCGGCGATATAGTCCTGGGCCAGTGCGGCCAGCACATCCTTATACAAGGGCTCGCCATCGGCGCCAGGCTCCTTGGTTCTGTCGAGCACCGCTACGCGGCGCACAGTAGGCGGCAGGGCCTCGATTAACGCCTCGGGCAAGAAAGGACGAAACAAACGCACCTTAACTACGCCTACTTTTTCACCACGTGCCTGTAAGTGTTCCACGGTCTCTTCGGCGGTCTCTGCCCCGGAACCCATGAGCACGATGACGCGCTCCGCATCTTCGGCCCCTACATAGTCGAACAGGCGGTAGTGGCGTCCGGTGAGTTCGGCGAACCGGTCCATGACGCCTTGTACAATGCTCGGCATGGCGGAGTAATAGGGATTCACTGTCTCGCGGGCCTGGAAATAAACGTCGGGGTTCTGGGAACTGCCACGTAGCACCGGATGTTCCGGCGATAGCGCCCGCGTCCGGTGGGCCTGAACCAGTTCATCCCGAATGAGGGCTCGGATCGTATCCCGCTCTATGGTTTCGATCTTGGCGATCTCGTGCGAGGTGCGGAAGCCATCAAAAAAGTGCACGATGGGTACCCGTGCCTCCAGGGTTGCCGCTTGAGCGATCAAGGCGAAGTCCATGACCTCCTGAACCGAATTGGCTGCCAGGAAGGCGAATCCTGTGGCCCGAGCCGCCGTTACATCGCTATGATCACCGAAGATGGACAGAGCCTGCGCTGCCAGTGAGCGCGAGGCCACATGAAATACCGCCGGATTCAGCTCGCCGGCTATCTTGTACATATTGGGGATCATCAAGAGCAGGCCTTGGGAAGCGGTGAAGGTGGTGGTCAGTGCACCACTTTGTAATGCACCGTGAATGGTGCCCGCCGCCCCTCCTTCACTCTGCATTTCAACGATCTTGGGAACGGTCCCCCACAGGTTTTTGCGGCCTTCAGAGGCCCATTGGTCCGCCCATTCCCCCATGGGGGAAGCCGGCGTGATAGGGTAGATCGCAATGACCTCATTGGTCATATAAGCAACGTGTGCGGCTGCCTCGTTGCCGTCGATCGTGACTTGAAGTTTTTGCTGCATGGGCGACCTCCTTCACGAGTCGATAGTCGAAAAGCGGCGTTTTGGGCGATGAGTGTGGTAACGGCTCGGATCAAACGCTCTACTTCCCTCAACGACCATCCAGATCTTTTGATGGGCAGCAGCCGTTGAGAGACGAGTATAGATCAACCTCCGATCGTGGCACCACAGTCATGAGTCTTCATTCGAACAGAAATCTTTATTGCTTCTCAAGCCCCTTCGTTTTGCTCTATTAGTGTCTGTTCAGCTGATTCACGCGGTGGCCGTATTCGGTGCCCGCCGTTACTACAACCAGCCTTTACGCTTGAAATACCAATACGGCGCGACACCCGCCGCGATCATAAGCACGATCGCAAACGGGTAACCGAAGTTCCAATCCAACTCAGGAATGAAATGGAAATTCATACCGTAAACGCAGGCAATGAGTGTCGGCGTAAGAAAAACCACGGCTGCGATAGAAAAAATTTTGATGATTTTATTTTCTTCCAAATTAATCCGACTCATGATGATATCGGTAAGGAAATTGACCTTTTCAAACAGCTTTTATTATTTAGGGAGGCGTACGGCCAAAACATCACAGGATGCACCGTGCAGAACATGATTTGCGGTGGGGCCTAGCAAAACATCAATGCTGAATCGGCCATGCGCCCCCACTGCAATCAAGTCAGCCTCGTGTTCCTTTGCAAAACGAACGATCTCGTGGGCAGCGGCGCCTGTGCCGGTAATGATGTATTGTT
>DMKB01000348.1 GCA_003454665.1 Nitrospiraceae bacterium
CGCCTAAAGGCGCCTACTTTTGGTAATCCGCGTCCCATTCACTAGAGCAGGTTTCTAGTTACGCGTTTTCATCCTGCCTGTGGCCTTTAGGCTATAAATCCTGTCAAAAAAAAAGAAGCAGGACAACGTTTGAACCTTCGTGTATCTTCGTGTCCTTCGTGGTTGAAAAAGATGTTGGTCGGCAGCCGGCCTTTCCGGATATGGCTATCCCTTTCCGTCGACCATTTCCTTCATTTCCTTGCCGGCCTTGAAGAAGGGGACTTTTTTCGGCGGTACCGAGACGGTCTCCCCGGTTTTCGGGTTCCTGCCGTCCTTTGCGCGGCGATAGCGGATGCGGAAGCTTCCGAAGCCCCGGATTTCCACCTTATCTTCTCTTGCCAAAGCCGCCTTGATGCTATCGAGCACGGTGCTCACGATATTCTCAACCTCTTTTCTCGTCAGCCCTGGTTTCTTTTCCGCTATCTGGTCTACAAGCTCCGCCTTTGTCATACCCCTGCCTCCTCATAATGCCAAGAGTTCAAAAACAGATTAGCAATGAATATATACTGATTCCCGTTGTCTACCGGTAGAGATACCGGAGCTCCGCCTGCTGCCCGCTGAAACCCTCGGCAATGACATCCTTGATCCATGCCGCGGTCTCTTTCCTGAGATAGTCGAGGAACTGGGGCCGCTTGCGCTTTTGGATCACTCGCGGCTTGCCTTTGATCTCAGCAAGATCGGCGGCCAGCTGAATGCTCGATGCAAGGTCGCCCATCTCGTCCACCAACTTGAGACGAAGGGCCTGCCGTCCCGTAAAGACGCGACCATCGGCAATCTTCCGCACGTCCCGTATGGTCATACCGCGCCCCTTTGCGACGGCCTCAATAAACTGCTCGTGGGTGTCGTCGATCACGCCCTGAAGATGTCGTTTCTCGGCTTCCGTCATCTCCCGGTAGGGAGACCCCATGTCTTTATATTTTCCCGCCTTGATGACCATCCCCTTGATGCCGATCTTCTCGAGGAGCTTCTGGAAGTTCGCGAGCTCAATCTTTACACCGATGCTGCCCGTCAGCGTGCCGGGGTTCGCCACGATCTTGTCCGCTCCCGCGGCGATGTAGTAACCGCCCGACGCGGCGACCGATCCCATGGAGGCGACGATTTTTTTGCCCTCGCCCTTTGCGTTCTGCACGGCGCTGAGGATCTCCTGGGCAACGACCACGCCGCCGCCGGGGGAATCGATACGCAGCACAATGGCCTTTATGGAAGAATCATCGGCATACTCGTTCAGTTCGTCGACGATCGATCCCGGGGCCAGGAGCACGCCCTCGATCTTCACGAGTGCCACCCGGTCCCCGACGGACAGCCCCGCGAGCGGCGCAGACGCCTTCCTGCCCGACAGCAATGACGCCAGGTACAGTATGGCGAAAAATATTGCGCCGAGGGCAAGGCACGCAACGAGTATAATGACAACGGGGTTCTTCTTCATGAATGGATCAGCTCCGTTCCCTGAGAAGCGCGCCGAGGGTCGTATCGGGTTTTGGCTGCTGGCTCATGAACTCTTCGAGCTGCGATTTGCTCTGTCCCTTCTTCTGTTCCTTCTTCTGCTCCTTCTTCTGTGTCTTGATCGAGAGGGCGATCTTCCGCTCTGCCCCGTCAACCTTGATTACGCGGGCGGTGATCTCGTCACCTTCCTTGATATCGGCGGTCCCCTTCGGGATCTCCGAAGCCGGAATCAGTCCCTCAATGTCGTGTTCGAGGGTGACGAACATGCCGAACTCCGCCGTCTTCACCACCTTAACCTTCTCCTCCTGTCCCACCAGGTACCGCTCCGGTATGGTCTTTTCCCAGGGATCGGCGGTGAGCTGTTTGACGCCGAGGGAAATACGCTCCTTCTGCGCGTCGATGTTCAGGACGACGGCCTTGACCTGCTGGCCCTTCTTGAGTACCTCGGTGGCCTGCTTGATATGTTTTGTCCATGACAGGTCGGAGATATGGATGAGTCCGTCAATGCCGTCTTCCAACCCCACGAAGGCGCCGAAATCCGTTATGGTCTTGACCTTGCCCTCGATTGCCGAACCCACGGGGTACCGTTCACCGAGCGTTTGCCAGGGATTCGGCTCCACCTGCTTCATGCCGAGGGAGATGCGTTTTGCCGCCGGGTCCACGGACAGCACCTGCGTTTCCACCATGTCCCCCATGGCGACTATTTTTGAGGGGTGCCTGACTTTCTGGGTCCACGACATTTCCGAGACGTGCACGAGACCCTCCACGCCGTGCTCCAGTTCGACAAAGGCCCCGTAGTCCGTCAGACTCACGACCTTGCCGCGGAGCCTGCTGCCGACGGGATGACGGTCTGCCACGCTCTGCCAGGGGTCTTCGGTTTTCTGTTTGAGACCGAGAGAGACTTTCTTTTTTTCCCTGTCGTACTTCAGCACGACAACGTCTGTTTTGTCTCCCACCATGAACATTTCCGATGGATGATTGATCCGCCCCCAGGACATGTCCGTGATATGGAGGAGCCCGTCGATCCCGCCCAGGTCTATGAAAGCGCCGTATTCCGTAATATTCTTCACCACGCCGGACACGGTCTGGCCTTCCACCAGTTTTGCCAGCGTTTCCTCGCGCAGGGCGTCATTATGATGCTCCAGCAGGGCGCGCCGGGAAAGTACGATATTGTCCCGACCCGGGTTCATCTTGATGATCTTCATCTCCAGAACCTTGCCGACGAACTGGTTCAGGTTGTGCACCGGCCGTACGTCGATCTGGGAACCGGGCAGGAAGGCATTCACGCCGATATCGACGGCAAGACCGCCCTTGATCTTCGACAGGACCGTGCCCTTCACCGGGGTGCCGGTCTCATAGGCATGGTTCAGGCTTTCCCGGGCATGCATCCTCTTCGCTTTCTCCCGGGAGAGCACCAGATTGCCGTTTGCGTCCTCGGCAGCTTCGAGATAGACCTCGAACTCGTCTCCCGGCTTCATCTGTGCCAGCTCAGCGGGGGTAAAGTGGTCGGCGGGAATTATGCCGTCAGATTTGTAGCCGA
>DMKB01000112.1 GCA_003454665.1 Nitrospiraceae bacterium
GGAACAACCAAATCTTTCTGGTGGCCGATTCTGATTTTAGGTCATTTTGATCCCGCGGCTGTCTCGCTCACGCGGGACTTCGGGTTTTTTTCTGCTACTTCGGAAGGAATATCATTCATAACATAACAAACTAATTTCATAATCCGCAAATCCGCGTACTGACACGGTGGACGGGTCTACGAACCTTCACGCGCTTCCGCAATGGCTTTTTTCAGAATCGTAACAGAGGGGACATTGCTGAGTCTCCCGGACTCATCGAGGAACATCCTTCAGGCAATCCCGGGGGAACCGCCTTCATCGAAGTCATTGCCGTTTATCCGGATCGCCGGTGATCCCTTCAGGCCCATTCCCAGCGCCTCCTCATAGTGGACAAGAGGATAGGAGACTTCGGCCTCGGTGTTCAATTCTGCGAGGGCCAGCTCGATATTCTGACGAAGCTGATGGTAGGACCCGCAGCTTTCTGACAAAAAACATTCTATCTTCATAATGAAAAAAGCGGTCACAGCATTCTTCCAGCGCTGTGACCGCTTCCGGTGCACCATGGTTCGCGATCAGGCAACCTCAATGATCTGTACCGGGCAGGAATCCGCGCTTTCCTGGATTTTGTCCTTCAGGTCATCAGGCCCTTCTCCTTCGGCCGGGTTGCCGCCGACGCGGTACTTCTCCACGACGGAGCTGAAACTGTCAGCGGGGTCCTGCTCAAAAAATTCCGGAGCAGTGATCCAGCAGGTTTCACAGCTTGTGCATTCTTCCCGGTTAATCGTTACCTTGACACTCATAGCAAATTCCTCCTTAGGTATTTTCAATTCCGCAAGAAATTGACGGTCATGTTCGTGCGCATCGTGCAAAAAGGACTATTTTTTCTTTTTCTCGATAACATCGTCAGCCCAGCTCAGCGCCGCCGACACCGTGGGAAATCCGATGGTGCTCGTCAGCAAAATAATGGTATGGTATATTTCGGCGGGTTTCGCCCCTGCCTCCAGTGCGCGGCGGGTATGGGAGTGGACCGAACCCTCGGACCGTCCTGCCGCCGCTCCGGCAAGCTGGACAAGATGAGATGTTTTCTTGCTGAGCGGTCCGGCGGCCTTGGTGGCTTTGCCAAGGTTCTCGACGGCCTTCATGACGCCGCTGAACTTTTTTTGGATACGCATATACTGGCCGGGCAACTTCGGCATGGGCTCCTCCTTATGCGTGAAGCGCTGCATATTGTTAAGGCGTCGTACGATCCAGGTAAAAACAGGTTCCCCCTGCCTACGCTGATGCAATAACTGAACGATCGGCCCCGAACTGAGTTTCGGAGCGGGAGCCATGAAGCACGGCGGCCTGTTTGCTGATCAAGTGCTATCAGTGTAAGCAAAAAAAGGGAAATAGTCAAGGGCGCATTGCAGTTTGACAATCTGCATCAGGGTATGCTATGGTCAGCAATCCCCTTCAAAAGGAGTGCCCATGGATATTCCTGCGTACCTCAGCGAGGTGGTGAACGTTCTCGCGAAGGACATCGGTTTTCGAAGTTTCCTTGATAGGGAAAAACTTGACCAGACGGCCCAATACATCGAGGACCAGCTCTCCTCCTTCGGGTACGAGGTTTCTCGGCAGCCCTTCCTGTTCCAGGGGCAGACGTACGTAAACCTTGCTGCCGAGCTGAAAGGTACGGTGGCTCCTGAGAAGATCCTGGTCGTGGGCGCCCACTACGACACGGTGCGGTCCACGCCGGGCGCGGACGACAACGGGAGCGGTGTTGCCGGGCTGCTTGCCCTAGCACGCCTGCTGGCCGAATCTCCCCAGGAGAAAACGGTCCGGTTCGTCGCGTTCTCCCTCGAAGAGCCGCCTACGTATCGTACGAAGAACATGGGGAGTTATCACTATGCCCGGAGCCTCAAGGAGCGAAACGAGCAGGTAGAGGGGATGATCTGTCTGGAGATGATCGGATTTTTCCGCGATGAAGAAGGTTCGCAGATGTATCCGCTTCCTTTTTTCAAGCTCAAATTTCCCGGCAGGGGTGATTATATTTCGCTCGTCGGGAATCTCCGTTCGAAAAAGTTCACCGAAAAAATCGCCAGTGATTTCCGGAAGGGAACGGACCTGCCCTTTATGACGTTGAACGCTCCGTCTCTCGTCGTGGGGATCGATTTTTCCGACCACTGGTCATTCGGGAAATTCGGTTACCCGGCGCTCATGGCCACCGATACCGCCTTTTACCGGAATCCGCATTATCATGCCCATACCGACGTTCCCGAGACCCTCGACTACGGCAGGATGACAAAAGTTGTGCAAGGGTTGCAGAGAGCCATCGAGGCATGGGGAAAAACCTGAACCCTTCCCGTTCCCCGCAGGTCATTTCACGCCACTCGCTCACGGTTTTTCTGCAGGCATGCTCAGAAGATCGCCTGGAAAGCCCTGATGCCGATTCGCATTGACAATCACGTTTACTCCGTTGTATTCTAGGGCATTCCATTTGCAACGAATTTCGCTTTATCGCACGATTGGGGTGGTTCATGATATTAAAGAGGATGCAGGAAGCAGCGTCACGGTATCCGGATACGACGGCCCTCCAGTTTAAAGCGGGGGAGGCGTATCAGAAGTACACCTACCGGGAACTCGTTACGAACATTGCCTCCGTCAGCAGTTCGTTTTCCCAGCAGGGTGTTCGGCAGGGAGACCGCGTGGCGATCCTGTCGGAGAACCGGCCTGAGTGGTTCTTCGCGTATCTCGCTACCGTTGCACTCGGCGCTGTCGTTGTTCCTCTTGACGCGCAGCTCACGGACAAAGAAGTCGCCCTTCTCCTGGAAAGCTCCGAGGCAAAGACTGTCTGCGTATCAGGCCAGACGAGGCACCTGCTCCCGCCGGGTGGTTCATTCAAAGTGATCGCCTTTGATGGAGGAGTCGGGATTTCGTTCTCCGATATGCTTCTCGCCCGTCGTGATGCGACCCTTCCTCCTGCACCGTCTGCCGACGACCTAGCTGCGATTCTGTACACGTCCGGCACCACGGGCGATCCGAAGGGAGTGATGCTGACGCATGGCAACGTGGCATCGAATTGTGACAGTCTGATTCGGTTGAATCTTGTTTTTCAGACGGACACGATACTCTGCATCCTGCCCCTCCATCATACCTATCCTGCCATGGTCTGTATGATCCTCCCGCTTTCCCTGGGCGCAACGGTCACCATGCTGAACAGTCTGAAGGGCCCGGACATCCTTGCCGCCATGCAGGAGACGGGAGTCACCATCATGGTCGGCGTCCCGCTGTTGTTCGCCGCTCTCCGCAGGGCGATCTTCGACGAAATCAGAAAGAAGCCGGCCCTCGTGCGCCTGCTCGTCAAGCTGTTCCTGGGCCTGAACAGGCTGCTCAGAAAGACCGTTGGCGTGAATGTCGGCAAGGCCCTGTTCGGCCAGGTACATGCGAAGTTCGGACCGAAGTTCCGGTTTTTTGCCAGCGGAGGAGCCCGGCTCGATCCCGATGTTCACCGGGGCATGAGCAGCCTCGGCTTTACTGTGATTGAAGGGTACGGTCTTACGGAAACATCACCCGTCAGCGCCTTCAATCCGCTGACGAAGCAGAAAGCCGGGTCTATCGGCATCCAGGTGCCTGGCGTGGAAGTCAAAATCGTGGATCCCGACGATAAGGGCATGGGCGAGATTGCGATCCGGGGCCCCAATGTGATGGCCGGGTATTACCGGAAGCCGGCGGAAACGGCCGAAGTGCTTCGCAACGGCTGGTTCTTTACGGGCGATTTGGGCTACCGGGACGGGCAGGGATATTTCTTCATCACCGGCAGGTCCAAGGAAGTGATCGTGCTTGCCACGGGGAAGAATATCTTTCCCGAGGAGCTTGAGAAGATATACAAGCAGCTGCCTGCGGTAAAGGAAATCTGCCTGGTCATGGGTGAACGGGGGCTCGAAGCAGCGGTCGTTCCTGATTTTGAGTATCTCCGGAAAATGAACATTTCCCATTCCCGCGATACCATCGAAACGCAGATAGCCGACCTGACAAAAGACCTTTCACCTTACAAACGGATCATGGGTTTTAAAGTGTTCAAGGACTCCCTTCCCGCGACCCGCCTCGGTAAGCTCAAGAGGAGCAAGGTGAGAGCGCTCTATCTCGCTGAGGAGGAACAGCAGACCGGGGCCGTGACAGAGGAGGACCAGGCACTGCTGACGGAGCCTGTCGGGAAAAGAGTGCTGCTCTGTCTAGAACCGTTTTCCGCCAAAAAGCCGATCCTGCCTGACGACAATCTTGAACTCGATCTGGGACTTGACTCCCTCGCCAGGGTAGAGCTTGTGGTGAACATCGAAAAGTCCCTCGGCGTCAAGCTTCCTGAGTCCTTCGGCTCCGAGGTGTTTACGGTGAAAGACGCCGTGCTCAAGCTTCAGGAGCTGCTCGCCCGGGGCACAATAGCGGAAGGTGAGCAGGTGTCGCTCTCCTGGGCGGAGATCCTGGAGAAGGAACCCTCGGAAGAAGCGCTACGTTCTCTCAAGCTCGAGGCGGGCGTTTTCTTGAATGCCGTCAAGTATATCATCAGGACATTTTTCTTCAAGGCATTTCTTATGCTGTTCGGCCGGATGTCCGTCAGGGGTCGGGAAAACCTTCCGGAGAAGCGGCCCGTATCTCATTACGCCGAACCACCTGAGTATCGCCGATCCTGCGCTCGTCATGTCTGCGATGCCGTGGCGCATAGGCGCGAAAACGTTTTTCCTCGGGATCACGAAATTTTTCGGCAGCCCGATTACCTCCCGGATTGCCAAACTGGTACAGGTGATCCCCGTGGATATGGAGACGAAACTGTACAATGCGCTGCAGCTCTCTGCCCATGTACTTCGCCAGGGCAGGATACTCTGTGTGTTTCCCGAAGGGGCCCGGGCGCGTGACGGCATGCTCAAGCAGTTCAAAAAGGGCGTGGGTATTATCGCCAAGGAACTGAACGTGCCGTTGATCCCTACGGCGATTCGAGGCACCTACGAGATGTTATCGACGGGCGGGAAACTCCCCCGACCGTCGAAAGTCGCTATAACCTTCGGCAAACCGCTCTATCCCGGAGACATGGGGTACGACGAAATAGCGGGGAATCTGCGCAACGAGGTCATGAAGTTGATGGAGGAAGGTTAGAAGAGATAGACAGGAGACAGGAGACAGGAGA
>DMKB01000364.1 GCA_003454665.1 Nitrospiraceae bacterium
CGCATCAATCGTCGTGTAGGTCTGGTGAATAAGCCCAATGCCCCAATCCTGTGTATACAACTGCTCATCCCGTAAGGCGTTTTCAGGCGTGCCCTTACTGAATGCAGCAAAGTCCGCGGCGTATCCGAGGTTGACGCTGACTGTTTTTGCCCGGAACCTGCCATCAAAGGCATCCACGTAACCGGCCTGGGCGTGGGCTGTCAAATTTCTTGCAGCCTGGTACGTGAGGCCCAGGGATGCCTTGTATACTGCTCCGCCGCCAGTATCCACTGCTCCGCCGCCGGCAGCGCCTGCCGCCACGCGGGTTTCCAGCAGGAGCCGGTGACCTTTTGACGATTTACCGCCTTCGAATAAGGGGTACGCATAACCTGCGCCGACGAGGATCTCGGCAAAGCCGTCTGCTGAGCCGCCTGCGGCTCCTGCTGTCTGAACAAACAAATACCCTCGCTCGCTTGCGTATTTGCCGTATTCAAAGCCCATCAAATCCATTCTCTCCGTGTCCGTGACGCCGTCGGTGTTCTTCACATTATCGACGGGCGAGTATGTCTGATAGAGGAGGGAGAAATAATTGCGGGTAAAGCCGACTGTTTTCCCGGTGCGCCGTGAGATACTGTTTATTGCTTCTGAAAGATCTCCGGAATAATCACTGTCTATTCGGATTGACTCAAAGGGAAGGGCGAAGGAGAGAGCGATGTGATCGCTCTGGATGTCGCCGTTCGGGAAAGCGACCCTGGCAACGTGCAGGCCGAGAGAGTACGCCTTTGCGGTATAGAGCAGACCGACCTGTGGTCTGATCATCAACCCACCGCCCTGGGGGGCTGAGCCGCCCCCGCCCCCGCCGACGAACAGTCCGGCGTCGAAGGAAAAGCGATGGGTGAGTTTTTTTCGTACGCCTGCTTCGAAGCCGCCGGTAAAAAAGCCTCCCCTTTCTCCCGTTACGGCGCCGAAGGCGCTCACGCCGGTGTACAGCCAGGGCGAGATGTCAATGAGATAGTGCGCCCCCAGAAGACCCATGTTTTCGTCCTGGGGCAGGTGAACGGTTTCATAGGACAAACGATACTGTCCGTGCCATGTATCAATGGCAGGCTCGGCGGACCCTGCAAGGCTGGACCAAAGTAACGATAGCAGCGGTATGAAAAGTATGAGTACTTTTGTGCGCATGCGCTCTCTCGAAAACAGCATTGGCGAATTTGCCATAGTGTAACACATTTTGCCCTGGAGTATTACGCCAACGTTACTTAGAAACCAAAGGACTACCTCCTGCGTTGTGAATACTATTGCACAGTTTATTACATAGCAACCTTGCCCAATCGTCTATTTAATGCTCCCTTCTGCTGGCATATTTTTTGCTGTGAACAGGGTAACAATATTGTCAGCAGCGCTGTTCACCTGGTGCTATAATGTTTATGTAAACCCTTTCCATTCCGAACGTGATCCAACAACGGTTGCCTTGAGAGTCATGTTGTATCCATTTACCACACCGTTATCTTACTTACAAGGAGGATATCATGGGGGTATCGAGACGAGATTTTCTCAAGATTTCCGGGGGCACCCTGGCCCTCGGCTCTCTGAGCGCAAGCCTTGATCCGGCAAAGGCCTATGCCAGGGAATTGAGGATCAAGGACGCGAAAGAGACCACGACGATCTGTCCTTACTGCTCCGTAGGCTGCGGACTCGTGGTTCATACCAAGAACGGTAAGGTCGTGAACGCCGAGGGTGATCCGGCCCATCCGATCAGCGAGGGGACGCTCTGCTCCAAGGGCGCTTCGATCACGTCGATCGTGAACAACCCCGCGAGGATCACCAAGCCGCGGTACCGGGCGGCGAACGCCACGGAGTGGCAAGAGGTCGAGTGGGACTGGGCCCTCGACCAGATCGCGCGCAAGATAAAAGACAGCAGGGACAAATCTTTTGTCAAGAAGTCAAAAGGCAAGGTCGTGAACCGGACCGACGGCATCGCCCACATCGGCAGCGCCGCCCTGGACAATGAAGAATGTTACCTGATCCAGAAGCTCGTCCGCTCCTGGGGCCTCGTGGCGGTAGAGCATCAGGCCCGTATTTGACACTCCGCTACGGTAGCGGCTCTGGCAGAGTCGTTCGGACGCGGTGCAATGACGAACCACTGGATCGATATCAGAAATGCCGATGTTATACTTGCCATGGGAGGAAACCCGGCCGAGAACCATCCCATCTCCATGAAGTGGGTCCTGTGGGCGATGGAACGGGGTGCGAAGCTCATTTCCGCCGACCCGCGCTTCACCAGGACGTCGGCACGGGCCGATGTATATGCCCCGCTCCGTTCGGGAACGGACATTGCCTTCCTCGGGGGCATGATCAACTACATTATCCGGAACAACCTCTATTTCAAGGAGTACCTCAGCCGGTACACGAACGCGCCCTTCCTGGTCAACCCGGCGTTCAGGGGTCCCACGGATCTGGACGGCATATTCTCCGGTTACGACGGAAAGAAGCGGAAGTACGATAAAAAATCCTGGGCCTTTCAGAAAGGCGCAAAGGGGATACCGAAGACTGATTATACCCTGAACAACCCCAACTGCGTGTTCCAGCTCCTCAAGAAACACTATTCCCGCTATACCGTCGAGATGGTGTCTTCCGTTACCGGTACGCCCGAAGACAAACTCCGCGAGGTGTACCGGCTCTATGCTTCCACCGGAAAGCCCGACAAGGCCGGCACGGTGATGTACGCCATGGGATGGACACAGCACACCGTCGGCACGCAGAACATCCGGGCCATGACCATTATCCAGTTCCTCCTGGGCAACATGGGTATTGCCGGCGGCGGCGTGAACGCCCTTCGTGGCGAGTCGAACGTGCAGGGGTCGACAGACCACGGTATCCTGTTCCACATCCTCCCGGGCTACCTCCCCGTCCCGAAGGCGTCGCTCACGGACCTCAAGACCTACATCGAAAAAACCACGCCGAAGGCGAATGACCCGAAGAGCGTCAACTGGTGGAAGAACAAGGGCAAGTACATCACGAGCTACCTGAAGGCCGTGTACGGCGATAATGCCACGAAGAAGAACGATTTCGGCTATGCCTGGCTGCCGAAGCTCGACGACGGTATGAACATGTCTTGGCTCATGCTGTTCGACGCCATGTTCAAGGGGCAGTTCGAAGGCTTCTTCGCCTGGGGCCAGAATCCCGCCTGCTCAGGCTCGAACGCGGGAAAGGTGCGGAAGGCGATGGAGAAGCTGAAATGGATGGTGAACGTGAACCTCTTCGACAACGAGACCGGCTCGTTCTGGCGGGGACCCGGCGTGAACCCCAAGGACGTCCAGACCGAGGTGTTCGAGCTGCCCTGCTGTTCGTCGGTTGAAAAGGAAGGAAGCATTACGAACTCCGGCCGCGTGGCCCAGTGGCGCTACAAGGCCGTTGATCCCGTTGGTGAATCCAAGTCCGATTCGGATATCATGAACGAGCTGTACTTCCGGGTCAAGAGACTCTACGAACAGGAGGGCGGAAAATATCCCGATCCGATCCTGAACCTCACCTGGGATTACGGCGAGAAAGGCGCGGACGGCAAGGTCAAGGAGGTGGACACCCATCTCGTGGCCAGAGAGATCAACGGGTATTATCACGCCGATGTATACGACAAAAAAAAGGGCAAGCTCCTCGGCAGGAAGGGCGAACTCTGCAAGACCTTCGGCCATCTCCAGGCTGACGGGTCCACTTCGGCCGGCAACTGGCTCTACACCCAGAGCTACATCCAGAAGGGCGCGAAGACCATCAACATGATGGCCCGAAGGAGCACGAAGGACCCGACGGGCCTCGGGCTCTATCCGGAATGGGCGTGGGCCTGGCCGGTGAACCGGAGGATCCTGTACAACCGCGCCTCTGTCGATGTGAACGGAAAAGCGTGGAACCCGAAAAAGGCCGTTATCCGCTGGAATGCCGCGACAGGCAAGTGGACGGGCGACGTTCCGGACGGCGGCGCGCCTCCCCTGAACCAGGCCAAGGGAACACTTCCCTTTATCATGAAGCCCGACGGGGTTGGATCGGTCTTTGGGCCGGGCCGTGCAGACGGTCCGTTTCCCGAGCACTATGAACCGCTGGAGTGCCCGGTGCAGGAAAATCCCATGTCCAAAAAGCACCGGATCAACCCGACGGTAAAGCTGTTCTTCGACGTAAAAGGACCGCACGACGAGCCCGTGAAAGAAGGCGGACTCGCCGAGGACACCTTCCTGACCTGTGATGTTCGCTATCCCTACGTGGCGACGACGTACCGCGTGTCCGAGCACTGGCAGACCGGCGTTCTGACGCGGCACCAGCCCTGGCTGCTCGAGATGGTTCCGCAGCAGTTCGTGGAGATGAGTCATGAACTGGCAGCGGAAAAGGAGATCAGAAACGGTGACCCCGTAACCGTATCGTCGGCGCGCGGGAAGGTGCTCGCCTACGCCATGGTGACGAGCAGGTTCCGCCCCTTCAAGGTGGCGGCTTCGACGGTCCACCAGGTGGGATTGCCGTGGTGCTTCGGCTGGCAGTATCCCGAGAAGGGGGACCAGGGCGACAGCTCGAACCTTCTTACCCCGACGATCGGCGACGCGAACACCATGATCCCTGAAACCAAGGCCTTTATGGTCAATGTCGAGAAGGCATAGGAGGCAGTCATGACAACGAACAATAAGACCTCAAAAGGCGTGCTCGTGGACCTGACCCGGTGTATCGGCTGCCGTGGCTGCCAGATCGCGTGCAAATCATGGAACGAACGCTCGACCAAAGACACGGTCATGAGCGGCGTGTTCACGAACCCGCCGAAGTTGAATTCCGAGACCTATACCCATATCAACTACATCGAACAGCCCCAGGACAGCGGCCAGGCGTGGCATTTCGTCAAGGACCAGTGCATGCACTGCAAGGACCCGGCCTGCGTGTCGGCCTGTCCGGTGAATGCCCTCGAAAAGACGTCTACCGGCCCGGTCGTCTACCACTACAGCCGGTGCATCGGCTGCCGGTACTGCATGATCGCATGCCCCTTCCAGATACCGAAGTACGAATGGGAGAAGGCCCTGACCCCCTGGGTGCAGAAGTGCACGTTCTGCTCCGAGCGGATAGCCAACGAACTTGTCCCGGCCTGTATCAAGGTCTGTCCGACGCAAGTAATGCACTACGGCACGCTTGAAGAGGTGTTGCGAGAGGCAAAAAAGCGGCAGCAGGACAGTCCGGGCAGGTACCATGATCGTATTTACGGTGAAAAGGAAGCAGGCGGCACGGCCTGGGTCTATCTTTCGAGCGTTCCCTTTGAACAGCTCGGCTTCAATGTGAACATACCCGACGTCCAACTGCCTTCGCTCACCTGGGCGTCGCTCAACAAGATTCCGGCGACGGTCGGCGGTTTTGTCGTTGCCCTCTCGCTCATCGCCTGGTTCCGCAACCGCGGCAGCAAAGGTGAACAATCCGCACAGGGAAAGGAGAAATAGCCATGGCTACGGTTAAAGAGTACTACCAGTCACAGCCCCGCGGCATGAAGATTCTCTTTGCCCTCGTCGGCATCGGGCTGCTCACGATTCTCGTGCGTCTTGCCACGGGTCTCGGGGCAACAACGAACCTGAGCGACGACGTACCCTGGGGTCTCTGGATCGCCGTGGATGTTCTCTGCGGTGTCGCCCTCGCAGCAGGGGGATTCTCCGTTGCCGCGGCAGTCTACATCTTCAACATGAAGAAGTATCGGCCTATTGTACGGCCGGCCGTCCTGACGGCCTTCATCGGCTACCTCGTGGTGGTCTTCGGGCTCTTCGTCGATATCGGGAAGCCCTTCAGCTTCTGGCATCCCCTCGTGATGTGGAACTATCACTCGATTATGTTCGAGATCGTCTGGTGTATTACCCTCTACACGGCGGTCCTTGCCCTTGAGTTCGCGCCGGCCTTCCTCGAGCGGTTCAAGTGGGAGAAGACGCTGAACGTGCTCAAGAAGTTCATCTATCCGCTGGTGATCGCCGGGATCGTACTTTCCTATCTGCACCAGTCGTCCCTGGGTGCGCTCTTCCTGATCGTGCCGCAAAAGCTGAACCACCTGTGGTATTCACCGATCATCCCACAGCTGTTCTTCCTGTCGGCCATTGCCCTCGGTCTTGCGATGGTTTCCCTCGAATCGATCATGGGCTCCCGTGTTTTCAAGCGGGAATATGAAATGGGCATCCTCCAGGGCCTTACGAAGGGCGTTGCGATAGTCCTCGCCATATACCTGGTCGTGAAGATCGCGGACCTCGCGGTGCGCGGAAGCCTGCCCCTGGTGTTCACGAGCGGCGCGGCAAGCTTCTTTTTCATCACCGAGATGCTTGTCGGCGTGCTCATTCCCCTCGCGCTCTTCGCCCGGAAGCAGACACGGGAGTCGGTCAACGGTATTCTTACGGCTTCCTCCTTCGTGATCGTGGGAATCGTCATGAACCGATTCAACGCGAACTTTTTCACCCAGGCAGGAACAGGCACGTTCTACTTCCCGGCGATATTGGAGTTCCTTGTCACGATCGGGCTGATATCACTGGCGATCCTGCTCTATCGCCTCGCCGTGACCTATCTGCCGGTGTTCCCTGAGGCGGAGCGTACGTAAGGTTCAGCATCACAGGAGACGGGACAGCAATGTCCCGTCTCCTGTTCCCCTTTCCTGAACGTGGAGGCTTTCCGTGAAAAAACTCCTCATCCCGTCTCTCGCCCTTCTCGTCTCGATCTGTTCCACCGCATATGCTGATGAGACGCGTTATCGTGTGCCCATCGGCGACTCGCCGTCACTGGGCCCGCAGAATGCGCCGGTCACCATCATAGAATTCATTGATTTCCAGTGACCGCACTGCGTGGGGGCCGGTCCGGCCGTCAAGAAGATCAGGAAGACCTATGCAGGAAAGATTCGTCTTATTATCAAAAACTACCCCTATCGGTATCGAGATTACGCTTTCGGCGCCGCGGCCGCTTCGCTCGCGGCCCGGGACCAGGGCAAGTACTGGGAAATGCATGATCTGCTGATCGAGCGTTCTCCAAAACTCGACCGCCAGAGCCTCGTCAGTTACGCGCGGGAACTGGGGCTCAATGTGAATCGCTTCATACGGGCAATGGACGGCAAGAAGATCGGCAAAGCCATAAAAAAGGACCTGAAGCTGGCCGTCAAGATGGACCTCTACAATACTCCGACATTCTTCATTAACGGCAGAAAAGTTGTGGGCAACAGACCCTATGAATACTTGACGAAGATTATCGATGAAGAGCTGAAGAGGACGGGGAAGTAGGAAGATGGATCAAGTGCGGAATTCGGAGTGCGGAATGGAGGTATACGTCATGATACGCCGCCTGTTCATAGCCATGGGGTTTATTTTCTTCTCGGCATTAACGTTCACCCTGCCGTCCTTTGCCGGGCACCTTGAGCCGTTCAAAGAAGCACCGGTTCCGAAGGAAAATCCCCAGACAGGGAATAAGATCGAGCTCGGGAAACAGCTCTTTTTCGACAGGAGACTGTCAGGCGACGGGACCATGAGCTGCGCTACCTGCCACAATCCGGAACGGGCCTTTACCGACGGCCTCGACATTTCCCTCAGCTATCCCACGACGCGGAACTGGAGAAACTCGCCGACGCTCATCAACGTGGCGCTCCAGAAATTTCTGTTTCACGATGGACGAGTCAGAACGCTGGAAGACCAGGCGCTCTTTCCCATGATGTCGGCCTTCGAGATGAATCAGAACCTCGATTTTCTCGAGGAAGAGCTCACGGCGGTTCCCGAGTACGTGAGGTCCTTTAAAAAGGTCTTCGGCGGAGAAATCACGCGTAAGCGGATAGCCATGGCCCTCGCGTCGTTTCAACGGACCCTCTCCTCGAAAAACGCGCCCATCGACGGCTACCTCAGGGGCAACAAGGGGGTTCTCTCCGTCAGGGCGCAGAGGGGCTTCGCACTCTTTACGGGAAAGGGGAGATGCACCGAATGTCATCACGGCGTCAGCCTGTCGGACCACAAGTTCCATGCCCTCCATGTTCCCGACAATCCCGCCTTGAAGAATGATCCTCGCGTTATCGCTACCGCACGGTTTGTGGCCAAGGTATATCACTACGAAGACTACCGGAATCTCAATGAAGATCCGGGACGGTATCTGATCACGAAAGACAAAAAAGACTGGAAGGCCTTCAGGACTCCGACCCTGCGGGAAGTCTCCCGAACCGCACCGTATATGCAGAATGGCGTGTTTAACACCCTCGAGGAGGTGATAGATTTTTTCAACAAGGGCGGAGGGAAGGGAAACAAGGCGCTGAAACCGCTGCACTTGGGAGCAGGGGAAAAAGCTGATCTCAAGGCCTTTCTTGTGGAGGCGCTGGCGGGCGAGGAGGTTCTCGTCAAACATCCGGCATTGCCTTGAAGGTTGCGGGCTTTTCGTGTAATACGTTAGCGAGGAAATGCCTCAGACCAACGAAATAACACCATAATCTCAGACAGGATAACAGGATGAACTGGATGAGAGATTATTGGCTTTCATCTGACGTTATCCTGTAATCCTGTCAAAAAGGTCATGCTTTTCGGGAGGGTGACCGACTCAAAAACTTGACTCAAAATTAAAGAGCCTTGTCTTGAACGTATTGTAATTGAGGTTATTTGCATGGCATTGAATATCGAAGAACTCATACAGAAGAAACCTCATCTCGAAGGACCTTTTCGGCTCTATGGAAAAATACTCGAGTATACGAAGGCTGCACGGGAACTGTTTGTCCCGATGAGCGCCGGGCCGGGTTCAATCGCCCTCAAGGCCTACCCGCCGGATTCCATCGAACCGATTCTCCGGCACTTCGCTTCCATCATCGGGATGCCCGACGACAGCCTGACGCCGCTGCAGCAGGCACTGGAGCTGGGAGAAATCGATTTCACCAGGCTCCCATTTCACGAAGTGCCCGCCTTTTCACTTCCTTATCCCGAAGAAGACCTCGGCACGCTCCTGTTCATTCTGAGCAAGCCGTACTTTCTCTCGCTGAAGGATAACAGCGGGCTGCATCCCGGAACCTGGAAAGAGGGCCGCTGCCCGGTATGTCATGCCAAACCGTCCCTGTCGTCACTGGATCAAGAACAGGCGCGCCGGCTCTCCTGTTCATTCTGTGCGATGACAGGCGAGTTTGACCGGACAAGCTGTCCCCTTTGCCTGAATAGCGATACGTCCCGTATGAACATGGTTACCTTCGATGGGGAAGAGGGATTCAGTATCCATACCTGTGACGCCTGCGGTTCTTATATCAAGACCGTGGAAGCCGGCATGCTTGCCGGTATGACGCCTGATATTGCCGACCTTCTGAGTTTGCCCATGGACATCGTGATGCAGGAGAAGGGATACGTTCGCCACTCGCCGAACCCGATCGGGATGGTGAGGATGATTTGATGGGAACTGTCATCAGCAACAGAGCCCCGTAGAGCGGGACAGGCCGGAACAACCAAATCTTTCTGGTGGCCGATTCTGATTTTAGGCCATTTGACAGGATGTATAGCCTAAAGGCCACAGGCAGGATAAAATCCAATAAATAGCTTTTTAAAAATCCTGTCTAAAACTTTCCTGTCTTGTAGTATTTTTGCCATTTTGGACTCATTTTGCTCTCAGGGTTCCATGCCTCGATTTTTCCCCTTGTGGTTTCCTCTGTGAACTCTGTGGTTAACGTACTATGCTGGCCGTTCTACCGGTCCCTGAAGGTCTTCCGGTAGGTTCCGGCTTTCTTGAGCGCTTTTCCCATCTCTTCCACGGTGATTCGTGAGCTGTCGTAGACGACGGTGTTCGCTTCCATAAAGCCGCGCCAGCCTGAAGTTACCTTTTTCACTCCTGCAAGCCCTTCCAGGGCTGCCTTGCCCACGCCGTATCACGTGACGCCGAAGACGGCAACTGAGTCCTGTTGTGCCGCCGGGGAAGGAGCCGCATATCCGAAAAGAAAAAGGAGCAACAGCCCCAGGGGCAGCATATATAAAGTAAACTGGTACTTCCTCATGATTACCTCCTCATTGCCGGAAGAAGGACGATGCGTGAAGGCTACTTCATCTCCATCATGTCCTTCTTTTCCTTGTCTGTTTTCATTTCCCTCTTGTGCTCCATGCCCATGGACTCGTCCTTCATCGATTCGCCGTCTTTCATCATGTTTTCGTCTTTCTTCATCCCGTGCTCTTCTTTCAACATCTTCTCATGCTGTTTTTTCCCTGATGGGGCGTCCATCATCATGCCCTTGTCTTTCATGCTTCCGCCAAAAGCAGGATAGGAAAGCATGAGAAATGCGACTGTCGAGAGCAGGAACCTGCCGGTTGTACCTTTCATAGTCTCACCTCCGAATGGATATTCGTTCTGTCATTAGTGTAGCGCAGGATAATCACGGATTTATCACAGAGAGGTCAAAGTTCTGTAACAAATGGGGGAAAAGCGAGAAGGGGTGGAGGCGAAAATGATGGTAAAAAAGTGGGGGATGGGGATTCTCATCGCTGAAGAGAGTAAGCGATAAAAGCTCATGTGATCTCTCCAGGCAAGTCTAAAACATTCCCCAGGAGAACAACGAGAGCGACGGGCTTGTCCCGCCGCTCCCATCTTGATTTGCCGTCGATTGTACGTTCTTCAGAACCGTATCTGCAGGCCGCCGCCCCAGTCGAACTCAGAGTGCCACTGGCCCACGAGGGAGAAGCTCTTCGAGACCGTATAGGCCAGGCCTGCACGGGCCTCGGATTTTTCGTGACTGTCGTATTCATATTCACCGAAAAGCGCGAGGCGCGGGGTCAGGTCGGAGACCTTGTGCAATCCACCGCGCCAGCCGCCGTCGTCATCGGCCCAGATGCGCGTCTCGATGTTAAGAGGCAGAAGATAGGTGAATCCCAGAACGCCCCGGGTGTCCTCGGTCTCGCTCCGTTCACCGAAGACGTCAACGCCGATAAAGTACGTGAAAAACCGGTTGACGTAGCGGTCCCAGGTGAGGAGCGCTTCCCACTCGTTCCGGTCCACCTCTTCCCAGCCCACTTCCCCCATGAGCGAAATAATGTTGCGCGTGTCCGACAGCGTAATTGAGGCCTCGGCCATGTTGCTGAGGGCCGTGGTCTCACCCCAGACATACCATGATTCCTTGTACAGCTGGGGCCTGACCTTGGCAAGCTCGGGGTACAGGTTGTAGCCGTCGTAGTGCACCAGGCCCGCCATGCCGGCCTTCATGTGGTACAGCAGGTGGCAGTGGAAGAACCAGTCGCCGAACTCGTTCGCATAGAACTCTATGACCGTCGTGGACATGGGTTCCACGTCGACGGTATGTTTGAGCGGCGCATGGTTGCCCTGGCCGTTGATGACGCGGAAGAAGTGGCCGTGGAGGTGCATGGGATGGTGCATCATGGTGCGGTTGATCATGATGAATCGGACGATCTCGCCCTTCTTGATGAGGATCGAGTCGGTCTCGGAGAGCGCCTTGTTATTGAGAAGCCAGATATAGCGCTCCATGTCGCCGTCGAGGGTGAGGCGGATCTCGCGCACTGATTTTCCCCGGGGGAGGGCCGTGCTGCGCAGGGCCCGGAGTTTATCGTAGGGTGGTCCGGGGCGGCGCGGGTCCACGCCGTCTGCGGCAATGTCCCGGGACGACGAAACGTCGGAGGCGAGAAGGCCGAACCTGGTGCCGAAGCGTCTGCCGTTGCGGTCAACTGCTTCCTGCCCGGCCGTAGTCATCGGGTGCTCCATACCCTTCATCGATCCGTGATCCATCGTCTGGCTTTTGTGGTCCATACCTTTCATTGATCCATGGTCCATTGTATGGCCTGAATGATCCATGCTTTTTGAGTCTTTGCCGTGGTCCATGCCGTGCATCGGCATCATGCCCGGCTTGTCGAGGGTGCCTGCCTCGACAGCGCCGTCGGACATGCCCATGGTGCCGGCAGGGGTGAGGGCGAAGAGGCGCTTCATGGTGAGACCGCCCATGGTCTGATAAAGATTCGGCTTCGGCATAGCCGGCGCTGCACGGCGTTTGCCCGAACCGATCCAGATCGAGGCAAAGGCCGATGCGTCGTGGGCAGTGGCCCGGAGTTCAAAGGCGCCGGATCTCGGGACCGTGACGAGGACGTCATAGGTCTCGGCAACGCCGATCAGCAGACGCTCGATCTTCACAGGCCGGACGTCCTGGCCGTCGGCGGACACGATGGTCAGGGGGCCGCCGGCATAGGTCAGATGAAAAAAGGTCGTTGCAGAACCGTCAATGATGCGGAGGCGCACGGTTTCGCCCGGCGCGGCAGGGATCGTCAGCTCGCTCTTACCGTTTGCGAGGAAATGGTCGTAAGCCACGTCGGCAATGTCCATGGGCGGCATCCGCTGCAGCTCGCGGGAGAAATAGTCACCCAGCATGCCGATGCGAGCGGCACCGATGATACTCTGGCCGCTCCCTTTTTCGATGGCAAACCACTCGCTGCCCCGCCTGAGCGTGCGAAGCACGGCGTGGGGGTCATCGTCGGTCCAGTCCGACAGGACGACGACATGGTCTTTGCCGCGATGCGGCTTTCCCCCCCGCGGTTCTATGGCGATGCCTCCGTACACGCCGCTCTGCTCCTGCAGACTCGTGTGGGAGTGATACCAGTAGGTTCCGCTCTGGCGGAGGGTAAACGCATAGGTGAAGGTGGCTCCCGGCGCAATGGGAGGGAACGAGACGAAGGGGACGCCGTCCATTCCCGGAGGCACGAGCAGGCCGTGCCAGTGGATGGAGGTCTCTACGTTCATGGTGTTTTTGACATGGATGCGTGCCCGGTCGCCTTCGCGGAAGCGCAGGGCCGGGCCGGGGATCGTGCCGTTGATGGTCATGGCCTGCACGGATTTTCCGGTGATGTTAACTTTTTCCTGGGCGATCGTCAGGTTGTATTCCACGGTTTTTGCCCATGAAGGCAGGGCAGTGAAAAGTATGAAGGTTATCTGGAATACCACTGTCGTGAGTAGGAGACGTGCCATAGGAAAGTCCTCCTTTCAGATCATGTAATTCGAGGAGTCAGTTGTTGATTCAGAAGGAAGGTTAAGAACCGTGATGAGTGTTGCTGCCGGTTTGAACCATGTATGTTAGAGTAATTGATTTATTGGATAAGTGCAAGAGGATTCGATGTGGTGTGATCGAGTACTCAGGCAAGGCGTTTGCGATTGCATTTTTTAACTGTTTCGGATACCGTTGCTCAAAGGAGATCCCTGCGGGCCTGAGAAAACAAGCACCACGTATCCAGATGAAGGGGACAGGCTTTCGAGAAACGGGTCGCGGCCGCTGCTTTCTCTTTGCATCGAACATGAGGACGTCTTCGCATGGTAAAAAAGAACAATCCAACAAAACAGGAAACCCTCGTCGTAACCAAGCGAGACGCTTGGCGGGCATGGCTCGAAAAGAACCACGACAAGAAAAGGGAGATCTGGCTCGTCTTCTACAAGAAGCATACCGGCAGGCCGTCGCTTCCCTATGAAGAGGCAGTGGAAGAGGCCCTCTGCTTCGGATGGATAGACAGCCTCGTGAAAAGGGTGGACGATGAACGGTACATGCAGAAATTCTCACCGAGGAAAAGGAACAGCACCTGGTCTGCTCTCAACAAGAAGCGAGTACAAAAAATGATCAAACAGGGCCGGATGACGGAAGCGGGGCTGCAGGCGATCGAAGGGGGAAAGCAAACCGGATCATGGCATGCACTGGACAATGTCGATGGACTGCGGAAAATCCCGCCTGATCTTGCAAAGGCCATGTCAGCCGATACAGAAGCCGCCCGTTATTTCAAAACATTGACGCCGACAGCGATAAAACAGTTCCTATGGTGGATAGAGAGCGCGAAGAGAGAAGAAACACGAAAGAAACGGATCGCGATGACTGTTTCGCTTGCTTCGAGGGGGAAAACATTGAGTGACCATTATTACGGCCGGTGAGTCCAGGCGAATGATTTCACCCGTTCCATCCTTTACCGTACACACTCCACGATGACTCCCAAGATGCATCTGATAGTTCAGCTTTGATCATCACTTCGGTGCCGGACAGGCGATCGAGCCCTCCGTTTTGCACACAAGTTGCCTGAGGTAGTCCTTCCGGGCAGGAGACAGGCCGATACTCCCCAGCTCTTGCTCCAATGCCTCACAGGTTCCGCTGCCGCCAAGGTACCCGTTCACCCGGGCGGCAGCCGTTGATGAAACGAGCCCATCGGCTGCCGGATACACGGCACGAAACTCTTCCATGAATTCAGGATAGCGCCGGAGGGCATGCTTCTGGTGGTAGTCCTCGGCAAGGGTAAAACTCGAGTAGGGGGCTATTTCGGTGACAACGGGACGGTTCGTGTCCGAAGCGACTCGATTTCTTGTTTCCTCGGCGATCAGTTTCTGCTTGGCGTCGTGGTAGAAAATAATGTTTTTGTACTGCCGGGACCATGACTGCCGGGATGGGTCGTGGTTGTCCCAGAAGACATCAAGCAGCTCACGATACGTCACCTGTGCCGGATCGTAGTCGATCTCGATCGTCTCGGTGTGGTCGCCGATACTGCGGTACGTGGGATTCTTCTTCGCACCGCCGGCATAACCAACACGGGTGCGGACGACGCCGCGCATGCTCCCGAACCGGGAGTCAGGACCCCAGAATCAGCCCATGGCAAAGGTTGCCGTCTCAATTTTGTCCGGCGCCCGGGAGTCGATAGGCGGAACAGCGATCGTTGCGCTGCCACCAGTCTTCACAGTACTCATTGCCTTTTTCCCCTCTACAGAAGCGAGCCAGGGTGCACCCCACAGTAATCCCCCCAGGATGACCAGGAGTGCCGGCACGTACGCCGTGCGTCGCTTAACTAAAATCATTCTAATTTACAAGATAACACGTTTTTGCCGGAAGGGCAAGACAAATACTGCGGTAGCGGGAGGCGGGGAGAAGGGAAAGGATATTCTTCGGTCGGCATCGACCGGTCATTGCAAAGTGTGCATGAGACAACAGAGCGCTCGAAGGTGCTGGGTTCAACGTAAACCACCAAATTCCTGAAAGCGTGAATCCGGTATGCAAAAGCGCTCTCTTCCGCCGTTGATCCCGCGGTCCCGTTTTAGTCCCGCTATAAGCGGGACCAAGGGGGCGTCACCTCTATCAAACCCTGATTGCCACGCCCCGTTCTTTCAAATACTCCTTCGCCTCTTTTATCGAATATTCCCTGAAGTGAAAAATCGATGCTGCAAGGGCGGCATCGGCTTTGCCTGCCGTGAATCCGTCATAGATATGCTCGAGATTGCCGACCCCGCCTGAGGCGATGACCGGTATCGTAACTGCTTCGGCCACGGTCCGTGTCAGCTCAAGATCGTATCCGGTTTTCTGTCCGTCCTGGTTCATGCTCGTGAGCAGGATCTCGCCTGCGCCGTACTTTTCCATTAACTGCGCCCATGCAACAGCATCGATGCCCATGGGATTTCTGCCGCCGTGGGTGTAGACCTCCCAGCGGAGTGCGGAGTCAGAGAGGAAGAGATTTTTATAAACAGGATCGCCAGCCCATTTCACCCGCGGGGTAAAGTCAGGATCGTGGGCCACCACGCGTTTCGCGTCGATTGCCACGACGATACACTGGCTGCCGAAGCGTCGGGCAGCGGCTTTGATGAACTCCGGATCGTGCACTGCCGTGGTGTTGATCGAAACCTTGTCGCTGCCGGCGAGGAGCAGCTCCCTGATGTCGTCGAGGTTTTTGATGCCTCCGCCGACGGTGAGGGGCATGAACACCTGTTCTGCCGTGCGTCGGACCACGTCGAGGATGATGCCGCGTTCTTCGTGGGAAGCGGTAATATCGAGAAAGGTAAGCTCGTCTGCTCCCTGCTCGTCGTAAAATTTCGCGTTCTCCACGGGATCACCGGCGTCGATGAGGTTCACGAAACTGACACCTTTGACGACGCGTCCTGATTTTACATCGAGGCAGGGGATGATTCTCTTGGTCAACATGGTATTCCTCGGGAAACGCTTATTCGCATGAGCAAGCCTTGGTAAAGGCTATGGCTTTTTTAAGATCGAGCAAGCCGCTGTAGATCGCCTTTCCGGTGATGACCCCCTCGACGCCGGTGCGCGCAATGGTGGTGAGGGCCTGGATATCATTCAGCGTCGAGACGCCGCCTGAGGCGATGACCGGGATGTCGAGTTCCTTTGCAAGCGCTTCGGTAGCATCGATGTTCGGGCCGGTGAGCATGCCGTCGCGCTTGATGTCTGTATAGATGACCGCAATGACCCCATGGCCCTGCATCTGCTTCGCCAGGTCAACGGCCTTTACCTTGGTGACTTCGGCCCAGCCCTTGATCGCCACCATGCCGTCTTTTGCGTCGATCCCGATGATGATTTTCTCAGGGAAATCCTTGCACGCCTGCTGTACGAGGGAAGGGTTTTCAATGGCTGCTGTGCCGAGGATGATCCTGTTGATCCCGCTGGATACGAGTG
>DMKB01000225.1 GCA_003454665.1 Nitrospiraceae bacterium
GCTATACATCCTGTCAAAAAAAGAGTTAGCTCCAGCTTTTTCGGTTTAAGGTTTATACTACCATGCATCCTATTCTGTTCGAAATACCGGCGTTCTTCGGCATCGGCCCCTTCCCCATACGGATGTACGGGCTGATGATCGCCATCGGCTTCCTTCTCGGGATTTATCTCTCGGCGCGCCAGGCCAGGAAGGAAGGCATCAACCCCGACCGCATCGTGGACATGGGCGTGTACCTGCTCCTCTCTGCCATCATCGGTTCGCGCATTCTGCACGTTATCGTCAATTATTCTGATTTCACGAGGAACCCCCTCGACGTCTTCGCGATCTGGAAGGGCGGGCTCGTATTCTACGGCGGGGTCCTCGCGGCAATACCGACGGGCATCTGGTACGTAAAAAAACATAACCTCCCCGTCTGGAAGACCGCCGACATCATCGCGCCCTTTGCCGCCCTCGGCCACGCCTTCGGCAGACTGGGCTGCTTCTTCGCCGGGTGTTGTCACGGTACGCCCTACAGCGGTTTCCTCGGCATCACGTTCACCGACCCCCAGTCGCTGGCACCCCAGGGAATATCGCTCTATCCGACCCAGTTGTTCGAATCGGGCGGAGAATTCCTGAACTTCGGCATCCTGCTCTTTCTTCGGCGATACAAAAAATTCGACGGCCAGATATTCTGGCTCTATCCGATCCTCTACGCAATCCTCAGGTTCTTCGTTGAATTCTACCGCGGAGACACGGACCGGGGTTTTTACTTCAGCGGCATGATCTCGACGTCCCAGATCATCGCGATCGTCATGGTCATTGTGTCCGGGGTCATGCTGTGGAGACTGAAGAAAAGCCAAATTGGTTAGCCGCGAATTTACACGAATGACCGCGAATGGGGATATTGTCAAAAAGGCAAAAGAGGAAGAGCCAAGAAGTTTAGCCGCGAATTGACGCTAATAACCAAGAGTAGGCGCTTCTAAGCGACGCGAATGGGGATCTTGTCAAGAAGGTAAAAGAAAATCCCAAAGAAGAAAGAGTTTTTAGACAGGATTAACAGGATGTTTAAAAAGCTAATTTCTGAATTTTTTCATTCGTGAACATTCGTGCAGATTCGCGGCTAAAAAAGTAGTTCCCCCATGCCCCAGAAAACCCTCACCGTAAATGAACGGCACATTGCCAAGCGCCTCGACATGTTCATCGCCCATTATGAGCCGTCGCTTTCCCGCAGCGAGATCCAGCGGATGATCAAAGACGGCAGGGCCCGCGTAAACAAATCGATAGAGAAACCCGGATACAAGACGCGGCTTCACGATGAAATTGCCCTTGAACTGCCCGATAAAAAAATCCACGAAGTGCTGCCCGAGCCCATCCCGCTCTTCGTCGTCTATGAAGACAGTCATATCGTTGTGGTGAACAAGCCGCCTGGTCTCGTGGTGCATCCCGCGCCGGGCAATTATACGGGCACCCTCGTGAACGCGCTGCTCTACCACTATGGAAGCCTTCCTTCTTCCCCCAAAACCCCCACTGCTCCGGCGCCGGACAAGGAGCGCGCGGGAATCGTGCACCGCCTGGACAAGGACACCTCAGGGGTGCTTGTCGTTGCCAGGACCGAACAGGCCCTTCGCTCTCTTTCAGCACAGTTCAAAAACCGGACGGTAAAAAAACGCTATCTCGCCCTCGTCGCAGGCTCGATCCGGAAAGGGAGCGGGGAGATCGAGGCCCCCCTCGGGAGGCACGTCAAGGACCGGAAAAAGATGAGCACCTATACGAACAAGGCCCGCGAGGCAACGACGAGTTTCAGGGTGAAAGAACGGTTCAGCAGCGCGACACTTCTCGAGGTAGGCATAAAAACGGGCCGCACGCACCAGATCCGCGTGCACCTGTCGCACATCGGGCACCCGGTCCTCGGCGACCGGGTCTACGGCGGGCCGAAGGCCATGAAGATCGGGGGCATCGTCGTCCCGCGCCAGATGCTCCACGCAGAGTCACTCTCCATCCTCCACCCCGACACGGGCCACCCCATGGCCTTCATCGCCCCGCCTCCCACGGACATGGCCGATGTTATGAACCGTTTGCGGGTGTTGAAGCAGCCCTGAGCTGGCCACAGGCAGCATGAATGTCCTTGCCCCTGCTGTCGCGGACAACGGCAACGAACCCGTTATTGAGCAGCATGTTCCGAAACGCATAGGTCCGCTCTTCATCAGGCCGCTCAAAAGCCGCATCCGGAAAGGGATTGAAGGTCAAGACATTTACCATGCACGGCAGTCCCTTCAGAAGTTCCATAAGCCGCTCCGCGTCCTCGTCTGAATCATTTATATCCTTAAACAGCACATACTCGATCGTCACGGAACGTCCTGTTCTATCGCAGTAATAGCGAAGGGCCTGCATCAATCGCGCAATGGGGTATGCTTTGTTGATCGGCATTATTCGGTCGCGCACGTTGTCCGTCGTGGCGCTCAATGATACGGCAAGGCTCACATCCATTTCTTCTGCCATCTTCTCTATCATCGGCGCAAGTCCGCAGGTGGAGAGGGTAATTTTCTTCCCGGAAAACCCCAGGCCAAAGCGGTTAGCGGCAATCTCCACGAAGGACTTTACATTCTCATAATTGTTGAGAGGCTCACCCGTGCCCATGAGCACGATGTTCGAGATCTGCTTCCCGCCTCCATGCTTCCGGGCGGAAAAGAACTGGTTAACCATCTCCGCGGTGGTGAGGTTTCTTATAAAGCCTCCTTCGCCGGTACGGCAGAAACCACAGCCCGAGGCGCAACCCACCTGGGAGGAGATGCAGAGGGTCAGGCGCCCGGAACCGGGTATCAGAACGCCTTCCACGGCATTTCCGTCTTCCAGACCATAGAGAAGCTTTATGGTGCCGTCTTCGGACGTTGTTTGTTGCTCGACGGTCAGTGAGGAAATCGTGCAGCATTCTTTCAGCAGTTTCCGGAAGGACTTGCCCAGGTCCTCCATGGAGTCGATGTCCTCCACTGTCTTCCGAAACAGCCAGACGGCTACCCTGGTTCCCTGCCCGGCTTTCTGCCCGAGTTCCTCTGCGCAGAAGCGTTCTATCTCCTGCGGCGTAAGTCCCTTGAGGTCGACGGGGATGCCAATATGATTTGCTGTATTGGTCATAAATAAATTCTCTTGAGGGCCTTCACGTATTGTCAAAAGTTATACCACAGAGCACGCAGAGTTCAAAGGCTAAAGACCTATTTGCCACGGATTCGCACGGATTGACACTGATCGAAGAAGCCAAATCTTGCTCGGCCGCGAATTAACGCGAATTGACTCGAATTGAGATCAAAACCGTAAAGGATTGTGCTTTTATATTCGCGAGAATCAGCGTTAACGAGTGGCCGCTTCTTATTTCAGGCTATCTGTGGCTAATCAGGCTGTATTCTTCTCCATGCAAATAAGCTTGACCGGCTGCGCCTCTGTTTCCTCTTTGAAAATAACGTAGCCCAGGCTCTTGTACAGGTTGATACTTCTTACACTCTTGTATCCCGTAAACAACTCAAAGCGTTCCACGTCCGGGAACCTGGCTTCAGCCGCCTGCATGAGTGATCTGCCGATGCCCCTGTTCTGGTGGTCAGGATGGACCGCCAGTCGGGCAATGAAACACGTGGCCCCTTCCTTGTGGGCCCTCACTGATCCCACGATTTTTCGTCTGTAGACCGCTTTTACGAATAGGGATTTGTCGAAATCCCGCAACATCTCTTCAAGCGTCTGGGTGAGGGGCGGCAGCGTGAAGTCATCGTACAGAACGCCCTGCTGATGGAAGGCCAGCTTCTGGAGGGCAAGAAGCGCTTCGGCGTCCTCCGGTACCGCATCGCTCATGTCAGTGTGTAGATTACTACTACGGGACGATTCCATATTCATTTTTCCGTACTTTATCAGAATTGTTTTGCCGTGCAAGGATAAAGAAACGACCGCGGAAAACACTCTTGCAAGATATCATCGGATTTTCTTTTGCCCTATGATTTCCGGGTGGTCCTTAACAAATTTCAACCATGCCGTCTCGACAACGGTCCGGGTGCAGCACATTGTTATACGTCTTCCTTATGCTACGCCCTTAAAGCACGCATAGTTTTGTCCGGCAGTGGGCGATTCTATTTCTTCTTCAAGCAACACCAGGCATGTTGCATTCTTAAAACCGACACGGTGCAACATTTCGATATGCCTGGCTATCTCAAACCTGCCCGGCTCGTATTCATATATGGCCTTATCAGGCTTGATAAAGTCTCCGTTCAGCAACACCCCGCCGCCTTGAAGTACTTGCGCGCAGCACGTATAGACCACTTCGACGTTCTCCTGGCTGCCAAGATCGTGCAACGTCCAGGTTGAAACGATAGCATTAACCGGCGCAGGGATACCCGTCCACCAATTGTCCTTTATGAGATCAGCCTGAACATAAGCGACTCGGGCTAAATGCGGCTTCAGCCTTTGCCGCGCAGTATCGAGCATCGGACGAGAAGAATCGACACCATAATATTGAATTTTTGGCAACACGCTCAGCAGATGATCAGCCAAGTACCCAGGGCCGACCCCCAGCTCAATTACACAGCCATTCGGGGGAATGTGTGATTTCAGCTCCGAAAGAATGATATTGAACAACTCCAGACGTTCGGGTGTCGGCACAAACCGATCTGCCCATCCCACGACGAATTCATCGTCATGGAATTCGTGATGTGCTCCTATGACTTCATTCATTAATCTGTTGCTCCGTTTTACGTATAACGGCGCTTCTCACCAGTGAGGGCGCTGTTTGGCCCGAATCTGGTGCAGAAGCATGTTAGGTATTCGATCTCGGCCTGCGTCCGGGAATGAACATCGGGGTCTGCCTTCGGTATTCGATGTACTCATCGCCCAATCGCTTCATTAGTTCAGGCTCCTCGATCTCCTTCAGTTCCCACACATTGACCAACACGTACAGTGGCGTGAACAAGAACACGAGTGAAACCGAGTTGACGCCGAATCCTAAGCCGAACAAAAAAAGGAACACCCCCGTGAGCATCGGATTCCTGGCGTATTGGTAGGGCCCGGTTTTGACTACCTTCGGGGGCGGATTGAAGGGTACGGGCGTTCCTTTTACTTTCAGAAAGTGAAACACAGACCAGGCGGTGACGGTAATCCCTGCAACCATCACTGGAATCGATATGGGAAGCCTTGCACCCTCCGGCAGAAGACCGGGCAGATGCAGCAGCCTATCAACAACAAGCGCGGCGAACACGAACGATGCGGTGAATGCCCCGAAGGTCGTCACGCCGATCGGCGTGAGAAGTATCCGGGTCTTTTTGGTGCCCGTCGCTGCCCTGTGGAGGAGGTTGATCCAGCGTTCGCGAAATCCCATGTCTCCTGGTCCTTTTCGTGGTTTAGCACAGAATTTGTCTATTCCATTTATGGCTGTCCATTCACGGTCCGCCTGGTCTGCTGCAGGTTTTGGATTATATACCCTAATCTTTATTGAGTATGACATCCACCATGGACTTCCGCGGCTGGCAGAACAACTTTTTGACGCGGTCGTGAAATTCCTCTTCAGTGACGTTCTCTCGGTGGGTGCCGATGACGATCTTGATCTTCGGAAAGGCCTCCTGCAGGGCCTTCCGGTATTTTTCCTTGAAGGGACAGAGCGTCTTGACGCAGTAAGTGAAATGAATGGCGTCTACGCGAAAGTCCGTCAGGGCCCGGATGCGCTGAAGAAGTTTTTCCGGGCCGATCACCGTGGGGCATCCGGGGCAGTTGATCATACCGACGAGGTCCAGGGGTTCTTCGGGAGCGTAGGCCTCGAAGGCGCCTTTGCGCTTCCTGAAATCAGCCAGGCAGCTCGCCGAGGAGCACCCCAGTTCCTGGGTCGCGTTCGAGCAGGTCAATATGCCGATACGGGCCATAGCATTATCCTCCAGAGTTGGAAATACTTTTTACCACAGAGGTCGCTGAGCTCGCAAAGAAAGCAAAGAATTATCTTTTTGGCCGCGGATGTACACTGATGACCACGGATAAAATCCAAGAGCTTACTTTGCCGCGAATTAACACTGATTCCCACGAATGTAAAAGCAAAATCCTTTATGGTCTTGATCTACATTCGAGTCAATTCGTGTCGCTTAGTCCCGCCTTGGCGGGATTGGATATTCGCGGCCGAGCAAGATTTGGCTTCTTCAATCAGTGTCAATCCGTGTTCATCCGTGGCAAATACGTCTTTAGCCTTTGAACTCTGTGTTCTCTGTGGCAAAATTCGCATCAATTCGTGCAAATTCACGGGCGAACACGTTTTGGCTTCTTAAAATCCGTGTCGCTTAGTCCCGCCCTGGCGGGATTGGGTATCCGTGGCAAACAGGTCCTTCGCCTTTCGAAGGTACCCTATTTGTAACACATCGCCCTCCATTTGTCAGCAGAAACCCAACCCCTCCCTTGCCGGGATCTCCTGCGTACCCGAATGACACAAAAAAACCCCGCCGGTTTTCCCCGGCGGGGTCGTAATTTCCATAACATATCTCTATCTCTCGCTAGTCGCTCGTCTGCTGATCGCCCTGTGCCCGCTGCAGCAGTTCATCCTTCTTGATGATGCCGTTTCTCTCCAACAGCGCAAAGAGCGCCGATTGCCGGTAAGCAGCATCCGCCGCCGTGTCCGGGTCGCCGGGAAAGGCCCGCTCGATGGTCGCGGCCAGTTCCTGCTTGCTCACAAGCCCCTTATTCACCAGAAGATCGATAAGGGCGCCCTGAAGGTCTGCAATTTTCTGAATATCGTTACTTTTCATGCAGTTCCTCCTGATCTGGAGTTCTCAGTGATGTATCTATTATAGCATACTTTTTTCGTATATTTTACGTGGGCAAAAAAAGCAACGCTGCCTCAGCATCGGGCTAAACAGGCCCCCTATGCAAGAAAGGCAATGGTGGTACCCGATCAATTATGAGCGCAACCGTAGAAAAAATTCAAGGAAGGAAGACCAGGCTGAAGGAACTCAGTGATCCTCCAGCCCGGTACAATCAACATCGTAAAACGCTTTCTTGCCGTCAGTTCGTTATTTCAATCTGATCTCCCAGCAGTGAATTGTTATTCTCGTCTTCTTCCATGATCACGTCATCATGGTCTGCAATCGCTCCTATGTAGTAAAGGCCCTCTGCTACTAGCCACATCGGTATCGTTACTTCCGTATTATCCGAACTCGATCCGTTCGACAGGAGACCATATACCGTCCGTTTTCCCAGATATTCATCATCGTCATCGCCGAGCACCGTATTTTCTGACAGATAGAGGTGCACGTTGAACCGACTCGCCGTTCCCAGACCAATATTCTCGGCTGTGTTGGAGACCTTTATGCTACCTCCGACCTGACCAGTCAGAGGGCCGCTGACCATCGTCATGGTCAAATCAGGGCCGTTGATGGTTATAGGCTCCCCATTGTTCGCCACGAGGCTGTTGTTGTAGTCATCGGTCTCGAATTGCTCATTCAGGTAATCGGCAATGGCGCCTATATAATAGGACCCGGGCACCAGATCTCCAGGAATACTTACGTCTGTGGTGGTAGAAGAAAAATCACCTGAAGCGAGCGCATAGACACTGCGGTCGCCGATATATATGTCGGCGTCGGTTATGGCGGCATCCGGGGAGAGGTAGAATCCGATCGTAAAGGCTTGCGAATCTCCCGGCCCTGCATTCCTCACCGTATTGCTCAGAGGAATGGTACCGCCGATGATGCCGGTTGTTGGACCGGAGATCGCCTCCATGGAGAGATCGGGCAGCTCCAACCGGGTTACGTTGACGACACCCTGACCTGGATTCCCCAAGCTATCAACAGCCGCAACGGGAATCGCGTTCACACCGATATTCTGCAGCCACACCTTTCGCCAATACAGTCCTGTTGTCGCGTCGTACCGTGGGTTGAATCCACCGATCGTTACTGTGGCAAGTCCGGACGGATCGGTCACCGCACAGGAGACTACCGTGGATGTGGCATACGTCACGTCACCCTGGCTGGAAGAACAAACAAGGATTGCCGGCTGGTTGATGGTCGTGAAG
>DMKB01000359.1 GCA_003454665.1 Nitrospiraceae bacterium
CTGGGAATGAGCATCGTGAAGCATATTGTCGAAACCCACGGTGGCACCGTAGAGGTGGCGAACAATGATCCCCCACCGGGCTGCACCATAGTCGTTCGCCTGCCTGAAAGGGAAAAAGGAGCAGCATGAAGCAGAGCATTCTGATCGTTGATGACGACGCGGCAACGCGGTTCGGGTTTTCCCGGTATCTCGCAAAGGACGGCTACAATATCAAGGAAGCCTCTACCCTCATGGAGGCTCGAGAGGAAATCGTCGCCCAACGATTCGATGCCGTCATCCTGGACCACAAGCTGCCCGACGGCGAGGGCATTGACTGGATCCATGATTTGCGGAAGGCCTGTCCTGATGTGGCGATCGTCATGATTACGGGTGTCGGCGATGTCCCCGTTGCCGTGGAAGCCATGCGGCGCGGGGCCGACAACTTTCTGACCAAGCCCGTGAACATGGAAGACCTGGCAATATTCCTCCAGAAGAGCCTGGAAGTGGTTTCCCTGCGGAGGAAGGACGCAACGCGACAGCGCCTCGAAAAAAAAGACGTCCCCTTTTTCGGCGAGAGCGATGCGATGAAAAAGGTGCATGAGCTCGCAACCGTGGCGGGCGAGAACGACTCAACGGTGTTGCTGCTGGGCGAGACCGGCACGGGCAAAGGGGTCCTGGCCAAGTGGATCCACGAGCACAGCTATCGCAAATCCGGCGCCTATGTGGAGATCAACTGTTCGGGCCTTCGCGGAGAACTGCTTGCCAGCGAGCTCTTCGGCCATACCAAGGGCGCCTTTACCTCCGCGGTCCAGGACCGTCAGGGCCTCGTTGAAATCGCCGATGGCGGCACGCTCTTTCTTGACGAGATCGCTGATATGGACATGTCCGTCCAGGCCCAGTTCCTGAAGGTCATAGAAGAAAAACAATTTCGACGCCTCGGTGAAGCAAAGGTCAGAAAGAGCGATTTCCGGCTTCTCTGTGCGACAAACAAGGACCTTGAAGAAGAAGTGCGGCAGGGAAGGTTCCGCCAGGACCTGTATTTCCGCATCCAGGTGTTTCCCGTCCTGATCCCGCCGTTGCGGGAGCGGCCCGGCGACCTTCCGCCCCTGGTCAAGCACCTTATTTCAGCCCTTCAATCGACCCACCCGGAGGTTTCTCCTGAGATAATGTCGCTGCTTACGGCCTACCCGTGGCCCGGCAACATCAGAGAGATGAAAAATGTGCTGGAGAGAGCGCTTTTGCTTGCGCGAGGAGGACCGGTGGGCCCGGCACATTTTTCCGGCCTGGGATCAGGAAAAACCACAAGCTCTGGTCTAGGGGACCCCCAGAATCTGGATCAACTGGAAGAAGAGTATATTGAAGCCGTGATGAAGCGCTCAGGCGGTGATATCGAGAAGGCCGTTAAAACACTGGGTATTTCAAGAGCAACCTTATACCGCAAACTCAAAAAATCGCGGGAATCATAAGTATTCCGCAGCTTTTTTCCCCATTCAATACTTCCTCAGCAGGCCATCGTTCGTTGCCCCAGGACCGGCTCAACATTCTCATTTTGAGACAGATGGTGTCAAAATGAGAATACTGGCACACTAATCACCATGTAATTCCTTGTAAAATTTCAATATCATATTTTTAAAGGTTGGCATAACTTTTGCTTTTAAACTCGTAGCGCATCGAGGATGAGACATTGGTACGAAGGAGAGCAATACCATGAGCGTCCTTCAAGAGACCATAGCGGGCAAGGAAACTGCAACAGGGAAGAAGAGAATCCTCATCGTAGATGATGAGGCAGGGTTTTTACTGGCCCTGAAAAGGATACTGCAGGGCCCGGAACTTGTCGTTGATACTGCGGAGACCATCGAGACGGCAATGGCCCTGCTCAATGAGAATGCCTACCAGGTGGTGATTGCCGACGTTATGCTAACGATAATGTTGCGAGAAGAGGGCCTCGAGATCCTGGAATACGTGAAAGAGCATATGCCCGGGACAAAGGTGATCATCCTCACGGGGTATGGAAATCAGGACCTCATGAAAAAAGCGGGCACCCTGAGAGCCGACCTTTTTTTTGAAAAGCCAGTTCCGCCGCATATTCTGCAAAACACGCTTAAGTGCTGGGGGGTCGCATGTTGAGTCTTCCAGGCATTATAAACGAAGGAGTGACAGGAGGCCGCTGTGTCTGATCTGTTCGACACCTCGTCACCGCTGCGCGACCATATGGATGACCCAAAGACTCATGTCGACGCGCCCGATGACGCGCTGCCTAGCCTCGAAGGCGGTGTGGAAACCGTGGAAATCAATCAGGCACTGGAGACGGACAGGGAGGTCTTGTTGTGGATACGGCAGGTGTCCTGGAGGGAAGCAAAGTATGCCAGTCATTGAAAGCGCATACCGGACTGAAAGATGAAATGCACTCTTTTTGCATATTTAAATAACTCAGGAGAAGGGTGCAGATACGCGAATGTATTTTGATGACCGAAAAACTGAAGTGCTTGGAGGAAACGAACATGAAGCGATTAGTAAAAAATATGCGGCTTACAAAAAAATTTCTGACGAGCATCCTTCTGGGGCTTGCGGTGGTTTTCGTCTCCATGATTGTTCTCCTCAGCCAGCACCAGAAGCGCGTGCTCGTCGATGATCTGAAGGAAAAAGGAACAAACCTGTCACACTTTCTCGCCGCTATCTCGGTAGAGCCGATATTGAACTACAGTTTTGACTACCTCGATATTTACGTGAAAGACATGACCTCAGGCGACAGCGATGTCGTGTACGCCGTAGTCCTGGATAAGGAGGGACGGCAGTTGACACATCAGGAGGAGGAAGCCGGGGATACGCGCGGCCTTCTGGAGTTCACCAGTCCCGTCAAGCAGGGTGATGAAACGGTCGGCACGGTGAAAATGGGGTTTACCACGTCGAATATCGAGCGGGATCTTCTCAAGTCCCAGATCATTATTCTCGCCCTGTCCGTCGGCGCCATGGTGGTTACGTCTCTCATCGTAATTGTACTGTTTCGTATCCTGGCGCTCCGGCCTATTGATGCGCTGAAGGCGGTCATGGTGAAGGTGGCGTCAGGCGATCTTGGACAGTCAGTGGAAGTGGCGACGAACGATGAGCTTGGTGAGCTGGGCCGTGCGACGAACAAGATGGTGTCCGATCTCAAAAATCTCGTCGGCAATATCCGCCAGGGCGCGACAAAGACTGCTTCGACGGCGGAGCAGATCGCGGCAACCTCCAAACAGGTCAAACAGGGGGCGGCGACCACCTCACACACGGCGGAAGAGACGCTTGCGTCCATGGAGGAGATGGCC
>DMKB01000336.1 GCA_003454665.1 Nitrospiraceae bacterium
TCACCAGATGGGCGAAGAAGCCGGTGAAGGGAAGGAACACCAAGGATATGATCACGCTGAACAGCGTATGGGCGTTTGCTATCTGACGGGACAGGTCCGCTGCCGTCAGCTGCACAAGGCTGGAAAAGTATGGGAAAAAGGGCAAAAAAAGCGCCACGCCGGCCACCTTGAACAGGACATGGGCCCATGCCACGCGCCGCGCTTCAACGGGCGACCGCAGACTCGCCAGGACCGCCGTGGAACAGGTGCCGATGTTCGCGCCGAAGATTATATAGATGGCGGCGTCGAGGGGTATCAGCCCGTGCACGGCGAGGGCCAGGGCGATGCCGAGGGTGGCGGCGCTGCTCTGGATAAGGGCCGTCAGTGCCGCGGCGAGGAGTATGCCCATGAAGGGCGTTCCCACCAGGGCGATGAGAACCTGCCGGAACAGGTCACTGTCCCGGAGCGGGGCCATGGCATCGGACATGAGCTTCAGCGACAGGAACACAAACCCGAATCCGAGCAGCCCGGAGCCGATGTTTCTGTACAGGTGTCTCTTGGTAAATAAAACGAAGGCCAGTCCCGTACCGATGAGTATGATCGCGTAATCGTAAACCCGGAAGGCGATGAGCTGGACCGTGATGGTCGTCCCGATGTCCGCGCCCAGAATCACGGCAAGGCTCTGGCGAAAGCTCATGAGTCCCGCGCTCACAAAGCCCACGAGCATGACCGACGTGGCGCTGCTGGACTGGATCAGACCCGTAATAAACGCGCCGGTGCCGACGGCAGTCAGCCGGTTGCTCGTGAGCGAGTGAAGCAGGGAGCGGATCTTCGGACCGGCAGCCTGCTGCAGGCCGTCATTCACCATCTTGATGCCATAGAGGAGGAGGAGTATCCCGCCGAAGAGGTTTAAATAGATCATGCCGTTGTCCTTAATAATACAAGCGATGCATCACAGAACGTACAGATGGTCATAAGGAACAGGAAACCACGAGACCTCTGCGTCATTTTTTCCACGATTCTCTGTTCATCACTATACTATGCCCAAAAATTCGCCCATCGTCAATCGAAATTGTTATCTCGTGCCGGACAGGCCCTTGACATAGGCCAGTTCCTCGTCCCGGTTCCTCACCTCACCATCGAGCTTGGCGTCCAGGAGACCCGTCAGGATCTTCTTGTACCGTGGTCCCGGGGGTATTCCCAGCGCTTTCAGGTCGTCACCGGTGATCGTCACCGTTACTTCACGGAGGCGCGTTAAATAGAGGGAAATGTATTTTTTTGCCGACTCTTTCTTCGCCTTGGCCATCATCAGAAGGATGGTCTCGATCTCCAGGGGCTGCAGAAGGTCGTGCACGCGGCTCGGCAACAGGCGCGGGCTCCGGTAGAGTTCATACAGCACGTCCCGGTATCGGCCCCGTGCCTCGGTCATGCGTGTCCGTATGCGCGGCGGTACCGCGAGCAGCTCCAGTGTTTCCGCGGCAGCAGCTTCCTTCAGGCGGTCGAGGAGGCCGAGGAAATAGACAAACCACTTCTCGGTCTTGATATCGAGGTAGATAAGCTTGAACCACGTAAAGGTCTCTCCGATATCGGCAAAGAGCCTCTCCATCTCTTTCGACGCTTTCAGTCCCGGGTGGATGAACTTGAGTAGGTCCAGTTCCTTCATCCGCTTCAGGACCTTGAGCGGATCAGCCTCGGAGAACAGCAGCACGAGCTCGGCGTAGATCCGCTCGCCCGCCAGTTTCGTAAAGAGCTTCATGCCCACGGCGGTCTTGACCAGGTTCCGGGTGTGCTTGCTCATCTGGAAATCGAAGCGCTGCTCGAAACGGATGGCCCGGAAGACCCGTGTCGGGTCCTCGACGAAGGACAGGTTGTGGAGAATGCGGATATTCTTCTCCTTGATGTCCCGCTGACCGCCGAAAAAATCGAGGAGTTCACCGTAGCGACGCCGGTTCAGCCGCACGGCGAGGGTGTTGACCGTGAAATCCCGCCGATAGAGGTCCTTTTTGATGGAGGAAAGTTCCACCGTAGGCAAAGCAGCGGGAGATTCGTAGTATTCGAGCCTGGCCGTGGCGATATCGAGTTTCAGACCCTCCGGGAGAATGACCACGGCGGTCCCGAATTTCTGGTGCGACTTCATCCGGCCGCCGAGCTTCTTCAGAAGCATGCCGGCGAAGGTGATGCCGTCACCCTCCACGACGATGTCGATGTCCAGGTTCATGACGCGCAGGAACAGGTCGCGCACGATCCCGCCGACGAGGTACACGTTAAAGCCCGCCTCATCAGCCACCTCGCCCACGGCCCTGAGAATATCCCGCACCCCCTGCGGTACCCGCTCCTCGATCATCCCCCTCACTTTCCTCGTGGAATGAGCTTCGAAATCAGGGGCCCCGGGCGCCTCCGCGAGCCGTTCCTCATGGAGGGAGCGCAGAAGGTCTGTCCGGGTAATGGCGCCCACGAGGGCGCCGTCGCGTTCAAATACGGGCATGAAACGCTGGCGCTCGCCGATCATGATCTTCTCCACCTGCCCCATCGGCATCTCGCGCGTTGCCGAGGGAATGCCCGTGGTCATGAACCCGTCGACCTTCTGGTCCGCGAAATCGTGGAAGAGGGCCTTCTGCACCACCTCACGGGTAATGATGCCGAGAAAACGCTTCCCGCTCACCACAGGCAGCACATTCACGCTGAACCGGGTCATGGCCTCGCTCGCTTCACTCACGGTGCTGCCCGAGGGAATGGTCTTGACCGGAGCGGTCATGATCTCTCCCGCCGCTCTCCCGGGCTTGATATGCCCCTTCAGAACGTCTATCAGGCGTTCTTTTGCCTGGAGATACGTCATGTCCCTCACCGAGGCCGAGGCAGCGGACGGATGCCCCCCGCCGCCCAGTTCCTCGAGTACCTGCCCGGCATTCACCTCCGGTATCCGGCACCTGCCGATGACGTGCGTCTTGTCGCCCATCTGGACCACGAGGAACAGCACGTCCAGGCTTTCCATGTCCCGGAGCTTGTGCGCCAGGTTGGCCACGTCAGGCACAAAATGGCCCGTGGCCATTGCGGCGATCACCACAGTGACGCCGTTGATATCGTAGGTCTTCGCCGCCTTGATCAGGTCGTTCAGGACCGAGATCTGCTCGGCCGTCAGCTCCCGGGAAATAAAATCAGACACCACGTTCAGGTTTGCGCCGAGGGATATGAGGTACCCCGCGGCCCGGGCGTCCCGCTCCGTCGTCGAGACGAAAGTGAGCGAACCGGTCTCTTCATAGATGCCGAGAGCGAATATCGTTGCTTCGAGCGGGGAGATCGGGATTTCTCTCTCCCGCAGCAGCTCCACCATCAGCGTCGTCGTGGCCCCGACATCTGCCACTTCCTCGACGTCTCCCCTGATGTCGCCTTCCGCCGCGGGATGATGGTCGTAAATATGAACGGAAAGCCCCTGCCTGCCGAGTGCCCCCTGGAGCTTGCCGAGCCGGGCAGGATGCCTGTTGTCCACGATGATAAGCCTGGTGATGGTGTCCACGTCAACGCTTTTGAGGCGCTTCACCTCCACGGCATAGAGGGTGGATTCGAGAAAAAAATCGCGCATGCTCTTCTCCTGGGAGCCGGGAAAGACCAGGGAGGCACCGGGATAGAGCTTCTTCGCCGCCACCATGGAGGCAAGGGCGTCAAAGTCAGCGTTCGTATGGCTGGTGATGATTTCCATAAATTGGGGAAATAACAAATCACAAAAAACAAATTTCAAATAAAGGGATAATTACCAAACAACAAATAACAACTCTCAAATAATGATCCATGACCAACTTTCAAGATTCATTTTGTTTGCTTTTTTGATATTGAAATTTGGAATTTATTTGTAATTTGTCTTTTGTCATTTGGAATTTATCTTTCCCTTATCCTCTCGGATGATACTGCTCATGGATCCGCTTCAGCCGCTCCCGCGACACATGCGTGTATATCTGGGTCGTGGAAATGTCCGAATGGCCGAGCATGGCCTGGACCGCCCGAAGGTCCGCCCCGTTGTCCAGGAGGTGCGTGGCAAAGGAGTGGCGCAGGGTGTGGGGCGAGATACTCTGGGTGATACCGGCTGTTCGCGCGTATGTCTTTATTCGCTCCCAGAACATCTGGCGCGTTATTTGCCGCCGCTTCGAGCTGATAAAGAGGGACGAGGACTCCTTCCCCTTCAGCAGCGCCGGTCTCCCCCTGTCCAGGTAGTCCTGTATCACAACCGCCGCGACCTCGCCCATGGGAACTGCCCGTTCCTTGGAACCCTTCCCGAGGACCACGAGAAAACCGCGCTCAAGGTTGATGTCCGGCAGAGCGAGGCCCACCAGCTCGCTGACGCGAAGCCCCGTGGCGTAGAGCAGTTCGAGCATGGCCTTGTCCCGCAGCCCGATGGACGTGGTAATGTCCGGCTGGCGCAGGAGCGTCTCCACGTCCGTGCTGTTCAGTGTCCTGGGAAGGCGCTTCCAGCCCCGGGGCGTCTCGATATTCATTGTCGGGTCAGCCTGCGCCAGTCTGTCGATCATGAGGTATTTGTGAAACCCCCGGACTGCCGAGAGCGTCCGCGCGATGGACGGCGTCGCAATGCCCCGTGAAGTCAGGCTGCCGAGAAAGGAGACCACGTCGTCGGATTGAATATCGTCGGGCCCCTTTTTCCCCTTCATGAAGAGGCCGTATTTCTGCAAGTCCCGTTCATAGGACACGACGGTATTCGCCGAGAGGCCTTTCTCCACTGCCAGGTAGTTGAGGAATTTCTTGAATAAGTCTTCGTCCATGGTATACCGGTTACGCGTAAAAGCAGAAACTTATTTACATTCTTAGCCACAGAGTACGCAGAGAACACAGAGAAATGGAGAATTTTTTTTATTTCTTAACAAACAAGCTTTCCTCGGAGTCCTCTGAGATCTCGGTGGCTTAATGTCTGTTCTGCTCCGGGTAATAACCCTTTTTCTTGTTTAATTTTATGCTATTACAGCAGAAAAATCAAGTTATGTCAAATGAATATCCCCTGCTCATAGTCAGTACAATTCAGGCTGTTGAAAAAGTTTTTTCCTGTCTTTGCGAGGAGATCCCTCGTTTGTCATTGCGAGCCGAAGGCGAAGCAATCTCGGTTTGTATCGCTCGGGATAAACTCCGCAATCTCACAGTTAAACAAATCAATGAGTGAGAGATTGCCGCGTCGTCCTGTCAAGACGGCACCTCGCAATGACGTCAGGGGAAATTTAAACGACTATGATTCGATTGACATTCTCCCCTGAAATTACTATTCTGAACCTACATATCCTAACGCAGGAAAATGTAGTTACCTGGGGCATGGCTCAGGCTGTGCCCAACCTCAAATGTAGCATTACCCCGAAAATCAACTCTCCCACAATAATCCTCCTAATCTTATGCAATCGATTATCACAAGATGAAAGTACCAGTGACAATGCGGGAAGCATGTATATCAGGGACGTTGGCGTATAGCTTGACATTGTCGTTGGGCGATTTAATCCACTTAAAATCAGCGCAAACACTTTGTAGGCCAGATACACTTCTAGAATACCCTTGACTTTTTTAAAAAGTATGCTTTGATTGATGGAAAGAATTGGCATATTAATCTGTTGAAGGGAGAATACAACTCGATGAAATATTTAATCATTATTAGAGTTTTCGTATTGATAGTAGCTGCGATTTCCTTATTAACAGCGTGCGAAAAAAGCCCGGAAGAGAGAATGAAGTCGGATATTGAAATAATGGTAAAAAAAGCCCCAAAGCCTTTCGTTGATAACGTAGTCGACTTCTGCGGTAGATATGGTAAAGCCCTTGCCATACCCTTTCTGATGGGTAAAAAGCAGGGCCAGACGGCAAGTATGAATTTGAAAAAGGCGGATGAGTTGGACATTTATAAATTATGGGTGATGGGTGAGGACGACGAAGAGCGTTTGTTATATTCAAATTTAGTTATTGCTACTCGCGAAGCCGTTAATGAAATATACAATAAAGATATTATTTTTCCGGCTAAGGCAAATAAGGTAATTTCGCGTTGGTGCACTTACAAAATATTAGGGGTTGACCCATCAGGGGAAACCGCACTTTATTGGGGCGATAACTTTAAGTGGAAATAAGGTATATAAACGTAACAGGAAGTCACGCTATGTTTGGCGTGACCCGCTTGATAAATTTCTGAGAGAAGTGAACTATCACGCCCCAAGGAGCGGGGTAGTTCACTTTTAATGCATTGAATTTCTTCGCGCTCCAAGTGGCAGCTTCTGATTTTAGGCTATTCGTGACCTTCGTGGTGAAAAAGATCTTTACTTCGCCCTTCCCGTCTTTACCCCGCCATGGTGGGTTTGCCCGGCTTGGGTGTCTGGTATCAAAACGCTCACTACGTTTTTTGTACGGGAAGCCTTTGGCGTCTGGCCTCGTGCGGCCATCGTTTTATGAGCGAGACAGCCTTATTGTTCCGTGCACGTATTCGTACTGTCGTCCCAGATACCCTCTCGCAAAGTGTTCGTTGCAATGATGATGCACTTCCAGAATTTCACCCGTTGATGCCCTATCACGAGGATATAATCCGGACCAAGCGTCCAATCGAACTTTCGCGGCAGCCCGAATCGGTCAAAAATGAGCACATCATCGGCAAGTACGTTGGCGGGAACCACCAGCACGCCGTCGCCGTCCCTGCTCCGCATGATCTCGATAGACGAGGGAACGGTTTTTGTTTGTACGTCCCCCTCCTCCGGCTTCGATCCGGCACAGGTGTCGATTTCGTACTCAAAGTCGTTGTCGCAGTCATTGAACTTGAACGCAACATACGAAGAGGTATCAACAAACCGAACCCCTGCCCCCCGCATTTGCGCAACGGCGGCCGACGATCCTTTGGTCTTCGCATCCACCCGGGCCTGCTGAAGGTCCGCCAGAAGTTCCTTGGTGACGCTCGAAACCCGGGCCTTCCGGATATTGTCCGTGCTCAACGCCACCATGGCCGCGAGGATGGCAATAATCCCGACTATGACGAGAAGTTCCGTTATGGTAAATCCACGCTCATTTTTGATCTTCAGCATCATACATCTCCCTAATTGTTCGCGCTCCCCGGTGCCCCAGAAGCCATATCCCTGTCGAACACTGCATATACGTCGGCCATCCAGACATCGGAGAGGTCCCCATGGCGCCCACTTTTTTGTCTGATTTCTTCATCCTGCGTATCGCCTCCACACATATATAGAGCAATATACATACCAAATATAATATATTTAATTATCAAGTAGTTACGTTCTATTTGTTGCTAGTGAATGATCGGATATCGCCACAAATAGGAAATGGGTTACATACATTATTGTGCTATAACAAATTTTTTTGGTGTTCTGGGATGCACAATACTGGTGATGGAGGGATGCTGCGACGAGAGGCTTGTTTTTTATCAGTGCTTATCCGTGGCCGATAGATATTCTGACCCTATCGCTGGGATTCGAGGATAATCGAAAAAGCCTGCGTAACCGAACCGCCATCGCCGTCTTCCACGGAAACCGTTATCGAGACGTCCTGCTTCCCTGCTACGTCTTTCGGCGGCCGCCATCGGACGACGCCCGTGGAAGCATTGATCGTCATACCCGGCGGCGCGGTGACCAGTTTGTACGTGAGCCTGTCCTGGTCAGGATCCTTCGCTAAAACACGATACTCGTAGATCCCGTTCGTTAATGCATAAGGCGGCTTGGAGGTGATCACCGGCGCCCGGTTCAGAAGAACAGCGATCTCCGACATGGCAGGTTCGCCGACACTGTCGAAGTCCGAGGGGACCACCAGCGCGTGGACGGCGTCCTTTTTTTTCAGTCCCTGGGTGTTGAAGGTATTACTGTCCTTAGGCGCCGTCACCGCCTTGCCGTTTACGTGCCATTCGTAGGTGTAACGTATGTCATCTCCGTCCCGGTCAGCGCCCCTGGGCTCGGCAGTGATGACGGTCCCGACCGGCGGGTCCGGGGGGGTCAGGGCCACGGACGAAACAGAGGGCGGCAGGTTCCGGATGATCACCGGCTCAGTCTTCATGGCCTCCCCGGCGGAATACTGATCAGCCGGTATGATTTCTACGTAAACTGATGATCCTTTCGCGTGTTTTCCCGGGTCGAGCGTGCCGACCGTGCCGTCCTGTACGAGTTCATTGTCCACATACCACCGGAAGGTGTAATGGACGTAATCATTATCAGCGTCCCTGCCGTCATAATGGGCGATGAGCTGCTTATCCGCTGTTGGCTCGTCCGGATAGATGGAACTGGACATGATCCTCGGAGGCCCGTTCCCTGCGGGACGGGCAGCGGCGCCGCCTGCAGGGCCCGGAGAAGCGGGAACGGTCGATTGCTCATCCCGGGAACAGGAGGATGTAGCAGCGAACAGGAACAGTGCCAGTATCGTGGCCCCGGTGCGGCAGATTGTTTTCACGTGTGAACTCCCTTTTTTCCTGAGCAGCGGTGCAATCATAAAAAGAAGCAACCACCCTGCGGTGGTTGCTTCTCGGGTAATGAGAAAAGAAACTCTTACTTTCTCAGCCAGTGCATGATCCGTGACGTCACGGACAGGGCCGTCTCGTTTTCCGCCTCGATGATGACTCCCGTGGCCACCTGGATCTTCTTTTTCAGACGGTCACTCTCATCTTTCGGCGGCGGAATAATGATGGCCTCACCGGCAGGCGGGGCGCCGGGGCCCAACCTGATTCCTTTTGCTACCGTCACTTCGCCCGACGTCGCATCGGTCACGTCGGGGTGAAGGATCGCGACATTCGCCGGCGCAACGCCGGTGGTGTATCCGACTGAATACAGGTACGAATCGCCGCCGGCGGCGCAGGGATCGTTGTTCGGCTTGTAGGACAGGAAATCCACGAGTCCGCCGATCGCCAGGGGCCGCGATATGACCCGCTCTGCCGTGGGTGCTGTAGAAAGATTCAAGTACCACCCTTTCACGGAAGGGAGCGGAACTGCTGAGGTAAGGTTGATGGAGGTCACGAGGCTCTTTTTCGCAAAGCTGCTCGCTGATGAATCGTACATGCATACCTGGCTTGTTTCCGTTACCGTGCCCGTCGTCGGGGTGTTTGTCCGGTCATCAAGTTCAGCGATCGGCACCGGATAGGCAATGGCCGAGGGATCGTCCTTGATACCCAGGAAGAGCTGCTGCGATGTGTCGCCTTCGTCTATATCACTCAAATATTTGCCCGAACCTTGATAGACCCACACCCGCAGCTTTTCGTCCTTCGTCGCATCCGGCGATGCGGTAAAGGGCTGGTCCCCTTCAAACAGGTGGGTGACCGCCGGTGTCCAGCCGATGGAGAGATCCTGATCGGGTATGGCGATACTCTCGAGCTTCCCCTTCCAGGTCGAGTCTTCATAATAGGCCGTCCCGAAGTAGAGCTTCTCGGCTCGATAATTCTTGTCAGCATCGATGGCGAGAATGTCGCCGACAATGCCGTTGTGGTCCAGTTCTATCTTCTGCAACCGCGCCCCGGTTTTCATATCGAGGATGTAGATTTGACCGGGCGAGGTTCTGCCCACGTCACTCGCGCTTTTCGGCAGTTGCTGCGAGCCCGACCCGAGGGCGACATACCAGTAGCCGTTCACACCCGGATCGCCGGTCCGTATAATCGCCGGGTATGATGACGTATAACCCAAATCGGGATCCGTGAACTCCCACATCGGAATGGGGTTTTCCGGGTCGGTTATGTCGATGGCGTAAAAGGAAGAGAATCCCACGTCGGCTGGCGCTCCGGCAGGCGGACCCGCAGGTGTGGTGCCGCCGCCACAGGCGCCGGCAAAGCGCATCCCACCGATGAGGATGGTCCGCCAACTGCTCTTGGTGGCGTCCTGGACCTTGGGTTCAAGGGGTTCATCGCATGCCGTATCGGTTTCACAGCCCAGGCTCGCATCGACGAGGTTGACCGTCAGGTCATTATAATAGATATGGCAGTACGCGGGATCGGCAAGGTATTTCAGGTACGGATAGGCATTGTAGGGAATGTAGGCCCATACCTCCTCTCCGAGCTGATCGGGTGGAGTACTATCCTCATCAGCAAAAAGATCCTTGAAAAAGGCCTTGACTCCCGAAGGCATGGCTCCTTTTTCATCGGGCTTGTCCTTGAGATACCCGACCCTGACGGCATGGAGCATGCCGTCGTTGGCGCCGATGAAGGCAATGGAAGAACGCTTCTGAAACTCATCGGTCCTCAGGTAGGCTGTGTAGGAATTATCGCCGTACGTCATGTGGTACGAAAGCAGCGGCATGTTGCCGAAGACTTTCGGCGTTGAGTTGATGATGTCTCCCAGCTTCCATACATTGCCGTTTGTGTCCCCGCCGCTCACCGTTATGCGCCGGTCCCGGTATGTTGCATCCGGTGTGCTGCCGCAGGCGGTATCGCCCGAAACCCCGGTTTCCAGGCATTCTCCTCTGATATACCCGATGATATTGTTTGCCGTGTAGGTCCCATCTTCGTTCAGGGCCGCCTTGAGGGTGCCGGACATGGCGGTGTTAAAAACAGGCTCCTTGGGGTTCACCGTGGCGTCCAATGTCGTTGTCGTGGCCCCATAAATGGCCTTCTTCGAGGTAAAGATATCACGTTCTGACGGGGCCCTCCTTGCGAGCTCGTTCCCGGCCTCCCAGAGATACGTGGTGTCCATAAATGACTTCGTTGACTCAGGTTTGCATGAATTCAGGGTACCATCGACTGATCCGTCGCTGGTCCCATCGGCCTCCGTGCTGAACGTGGCTGCCATGGTCTCGTTGTCATCACTGTCAAAGTAGAGTTTGATCACCCGATCTTCGTCTAATATGAGATTATAGTCCGGCGGACTCCCCCCGCCGCCGTCCTCACGTAAATTATCGGACGTGTCGAGCCAGAGGTTCTGCGTGTAGCCTGTCCACGTGACCTCCCGAATGCCGTCCTGCCTTACCGGGAGAAAGTAGGCCTGCACCATCGACCCCACACCCCGTGACGAGGTGGTCAGCACAGAGACGGCCGTTCCTGAAGCCGCGCGCCGCAGGATGCTCGCAATGGCTTCCGTGATGCTCTCCTGGAGCTCATAGCCGTCGTCTCCCTCGTAATAGGTCAGGGGGAGATCCTCGGCAGGATCGAGCGTGCCGTTCTCGTCCGAATCCCGGTAACATTCCTTCAACTCGCCCTGCGACGGCGAACCAGGAATGGCCGGATGCTCACAGGCCGGCTGATTGTCCTTGATCAGGTCCTCGAACCCGCCGTTGATCGCCGCATCTTTCAGCAGCTCCGAACCTCTGCCGAACATAAACACGCTGTACACGTAAATATTCTGCATGCCCGCGAGGCCTTTCCAGGCATCAGCGCCGGAATAGTCGTCGGGCCGCGCGTCCGCTGTTCTGGCCCAGAGCGCGACATCGTCAAGGTAATCCGTAGGCGAGCCGGGATCGTGGCCGTCTCCGTCATAGTCCCGCAGTGTCTTCGGTGCATCAACGCCCGTGGGGTTGGCAGGGAGGTTCGTATCATTCGTCGGTTCACCGTCCGTCAGCAGGAGGATGAAGGACTTGGCGCAGGGCACGTACTGATCGGGCAGGTTGGATTGCGACCAGTCCGTATACTTGTAGTAGTAGGGATCGTCGACCGTTGCCTCTCCGGTTTTAAAATCTCCGTTGGGAGCATTATACCAGGGAGGGTCCTGCCTGAAGGAACGGACCATGGTGAACAGCGTCTCGGCCAGCGGCGTGCTCGTTGTGGCTTTCATATTGTCGATGGAAACGAGCATGCTCGTCTTCACTTCGAAATGCACGGGATCCGTGATGTTTCCGCCGTCACCGTCGGAATTGTATATCCCCAGGCCGAACCGAGCCTCGTCGGTCAGCGCGCCGATGATCCCTTCGTCAGCCGCTGTCTTGCCGGTGTCGATAATCACCCGGAACGGGCCGCCGTCAGGGGTACTCACTACGATTACGAGATATACCTGGGTCACCCGCAGAACATTGCTGTTTCTCGCGTTGTAAGACATCTGGACACCGAAGCTTTCCAGGCTCCCCACGCCCGATGATTTTATGTTCGGCCAGGTCCAGGCGAGCCCGGTTTCCGGGTTCAGCGACCACGTAAACGTATGGGTGTTATACGACCAGTAAGAGACCGACTGCCAGCTGTCGGGGTAGTCAGTGCCGTTCACCCGGACAATGCCCTGTATCCTCTGGGTCCTGCGCCGGATAGTCTTTCTGGCGCGCACGACAACACTCACCCGTTCAATGGTCCCCGACTTATCACCGGTAAAGTCGTAATCGAACAGGGCCGGCGTGTCTTCGTCGTTGATCTCGATCCTCGTTGTGTTCCCGTCGGAACTTGTTTCATCCACGGCCTCCCAGGCACTGGGAGCGCCGATCACGGTCCAGCCGGCTACGGCAAGGTCGGCATTCGGACGGACGTTACTCTGGGCGGGCAGCGCCGAAGACGTAAGGTTCAGGCCGCTCCGTGATACGGAATAAGAGTAATCGCCGCTATAAGGATAGAGGACATTGGTATAGGGCGCCGGCAAATGGGACTCCGGTATGGCGCCGGAGTTGTCGAAGGCACCGACGGTCTGCTCGGAAGAACAGTACGCGCCGTTGTTCGGCACCTCACCCACCAGTTTCACGGTAAACGAGGGGGCCGGCGACCGGGGATTGGCTTTTCCCCCGTTCAGGAGTTTCTTTGCTGCGTCCATCCTTCGCATGGTGGCCCAGTTCAGCAGGTTCCCGCTTGCTATCGGTTCGGCGAGCGTGGCCGAGGAGGGGTCTGCAGTCGTCACGACCCAGTCATTTCCCGTGTAGGAGTACATCTTGTCGGAATCATAGTAACCAAAGTACTCTCCGCCGTCAAACTGCGTCGGGTCGTAGGTGCCGGGATAGGCCATGCAGTTCATGCTGCCCGAGTTGTCGAGGACGAACAGCACGTTCGGCGGGACGGTGTTGCTCAAAAAGGGCGGCACCGAGCAGTAATCATCCATGGCGCTTATTGCCGGAGAGGCCGTCCCCAGGACCAGCAATGCCCCTATGCCGAGAATGAAGGCTGATTTTATGATATTTTTTTGGAACTCCATCTTTGATCACCTCGCTTCATCGTTCCTGTCCCGCCCTGTTATTGCGGCAGTTCCCTGATGCGCCGTATTACCGGCCCTCTCCGGGTATAGGTATATACAAAAGAAACTGCCGTCGGAAGCTTCAAGTCCTCCAGGGCAATATGCTCTTTTCGGAAATTCAGGACCCGCGCGGAGAAGGCGACGGCATATCCCTTGTTGTCGATCACGACATTGCCGTCTTCTTCTATCGACGTGAGCATACCCTGGGCCTTGACCGGGTGTCCGCCGGCAGCAGACATCCCCACAACGCCGAAGACGATCAAACAGGCCAGCATCAGAGCCGGCAGCGCTTTGCCCAAGGGACGCCCCTTCAGGCAGAAGATGTTCATGGGAGACAGCATGACCCATACCGAATGCATGCCCGCGGTTAGTGTAGCTGCAGCTTTTTTCATAGCACATATCCTCCCTTTGCATCGCCGGTTATTAGCCGGTATATCGGTAAAGAACCGCATTCTCCGCGGTGGTATTGTCCGGCCCGGTCACGATGGTCGTGATCCGGTAAAACATCGCGGTATTGGACTTGCCGGCCGTAAATCGGGGAGGAAATTCGATCCTGCTCCCCGGCAGGCCTGCCCGGAAGACGAATTCAACCGTTACCTTCGCCGTATAATTTCCGCCCACCGTGCCGGGCAGGGTCATCGTCATCGTGCAGGGGTTGCCGATATTCTCAATGGCATTGAAAAGATGGGATGATTCGCCGGACCCCGTACAATCGGGATAGGGGGGCTTGATCGTGCCGTCGGTGAAGAGGTCGGGAAGGCTATCGTTATACCACAGCTTGTCTATGGCATCCTTTATGACCTCTATCGAGCCGTCACCGGCATCCTGTGCCGTTGCATACCGCTTCCCCGCTCCCGATATCTTTGTCGAAATGGTGGCGATATAGAGGGTGCTCATGATCATCAAAAAGACCACCAGGACCACGACCAGGGCCGTGACGAGCGCGATGCCTTTCTGATTGTTGCGTAATGCGATTAGTGATGTGATATTCATACTGGTATGCCCTCTTTTCGCAATCAGCGCTTTGAATTCCATACACTCACCCCTTTGCCGCTATTTCATGTTCTTCGACGTCATCGTAAAGGAGACCACCCTCCACCGATACTTCCGCTGTTCGGCCGTTAACTTGAAATCTTGTCCAACAGCCCCGCCTTCCAGCGTCAGGTCTCCTACCCTGACCTCGTCGACCTTGGTTGAATATGCCGGGTCAGGATTGGCGTACGTGTAATCCCGGTCCCGCTTCCCTTCCTGGACGAGCGCATAAACCCGCAGTTGTCTCAGGCGCTTGGTGAGGTCCTTGGGAGTATAGTCCTTTGCCGTCGTGTTGCCCCCGTTGTCCCATTCATCGATTCCCCCTTTATCGTCCGTATCGAGGCCGAAGGCGACCTGGAAGTCAAGAACACAGTTCAGGACGGGCTTTCCAAGATCAGGGTCCGGTGTCTCCGTCGTGATGCTTTCCGTCCGGATCAGGTTCTTCGCGCCATCCGCGCAGGTCTTCGGAGGGGGAGGTATCACCCCGAGGGAATAGTGCACGGCATAGTAGGGCTGCGAAGGTACGGTCGCGCCGCCGGACTCGCTCAGGCCATACAGCACCAGCCCTGCCACCGAATCAGGAAAGGTGCCGTCGCCCGAGTCGAGTTTAGAGGGCCCACCTTTGGTATATTTATATAGCCAGTCTGCGCCGTGGGAGAGCAGGCTTTTTCCGGCCGGATACATGATGACAACATAGTCACCGTCCCTGACATCCTCCCGTGCATCATCGAATGTCCGCAATATCGGCTCGGGCGGCGCACCGGCAATCACGGTTTCTATGTATGCCCAGCCCTGGGCCGCCCGGGAG
>DMKB01000005.1 GCA_003454665.1 Nitrospiraceae bacterium
ATGAGGAAAACGCCGAGGATGAAACCGATGAGCGGGAAGTAGGCCATTGACTTCGCCAGGTTCGCCTCGGTGATCTCATGTTTTCTGCTTACGGGGAATATCGTGAGAAACTGGAGCGCTGTGATGAAGTTTCGAATCATTTCGTTCCTTCAATTACCAAATTACAAACACCAAATCTCAAATAAATTTCAAGGACCACATTTCAAATTACAAGCGTTTCACTCATCGAACGTTGCAACCTACTTGAGATTTGTTATTTGCGATTTGGAATTAATTATTTGTGATTTATTGCTTGGGATTTCGGCATTCCCCGCACGCCTTCTTGTCTCCATGGCGGGGCCTTACTGCTTTACTTTCTCTTCCTCCTTCTCCGACACCCCTGCATCAGCGAACGTTGCCATCTCGGTGAGGATCTTTACTCCCGCCTCAACGAGAGAGATGCCGATGGCTGCGCCCGTACCCTCGCCGAGCCGGAGGTGAAGGTCCAGAAGAGGTATCTGCTCCAGGTGTTCCAGCATCTTCCGGTGGCCGATCTCGACGGACTGGTGCGCGGCAATGATATACCCCTTGACCAGCGGGTTCATCTCCGCGGCAATGAGGGCCCCGGCAGTCGAGATAAAGCCGTCTACGACGACGGGTATCTTGTGGAGCGCCGCGCCGAGGACCAGACCGGCGATTGCCGCGATTTCATACCCGCCTACCTTCGCGAGCACGTCGAGGGGGTCCCGTGCGTCCGGTTCATTCACTGCTATGGCCTTTTTGATGATTGCGACCTTGCCTTTGAGGGAATGATCGTCGATACCCGTTCCCCGTCCCGTAACCAGCTCGGGATCGGTTCCGGTAATGACCGAGACGATGGCGCTCGACGGCGTGGTATTCCCGATGCCCATGTCGCCCGTCCCGATGATGTCGAGGCCGTCCCGGTACTTCTCGACCATCTCCACGCCGACGAGCACGGCGCGCTCTGCCTCTTCACGCGTCATGGCCGGTCCCCTCGTCATGTTCCGCGTGCCGCGGCCGACCTTCCTGATCTCGAGCCCTTCCATGGGCTCGAAGTCATGGTCCACACCGGCATCCACCACTATCACCCTGGCGCCGTAGTGTTTCGCGAGCACGTTCACCCCGGCCCCATCGCGCAGAAAATTATAGACCATCTGGGGTGTCACTTCCTTCGGGAAGGCGCTTACGCCCTCTTCCGCAACACCGTGGTCGCCTGCGCAGGTAAAGATGATCTTGTTCCTGATGCGCGGCTTGCCTGTGCCCGTGATCAGGCAGTACCGCTTCGCAAGCTCCTCAAGGCGTCCCAGGCTTCCCGGCGGCTTTGTCAGGTTGTCGAGGCGCTCCTGGATCTGCGTGGTGCGCGACTCGTCCACGGGCTTGATGCTCTTCAATACGTCCTGCAGTTTACTCAATGTGATCCCCCCTTTGACATAACCCGAACAAACAGGTCTTAACTCTTTTTTTGACAGGATTTACAGGATAAAACCCCATAAATAACTTTTCAAAAATCCTGCTAATCTTGTTAATCCTGTCTAAAACTTTTCCTGCCTCGGGACTATTTTCTTGCCATTTTGACAAGAATTTCATTCGTATCAGACTAAACAGTCCTTTTTTTCGCTTTCTATTCTATCTACGCCGCGCCGTGGCGCGGCTTGGTCCATACCTTTATTTTATTTTCACCGGAATTCCCGCTGCCATGATATACACCTCATCGGCCGCCTGGGCCATCCGCTGGTTCAGGATGCCGGCAACGTCACGAAACCGTCTCGCAAGAGGATTGTCCGGCACGATCCCAAGGCCTACCTCGTTCGAAACGATAATGCTGGTCATTTCCACGTTCCTGACCCTATCGACCAGCTCGTGGATCTGTTTCATGACATTGGCATCCTCGTCGGTCCGCGCCAGGACATTGCTCAACCAGAGCGTCAGGCAATCAAAAAGCATCACCTGATAGTCGCCCTGCAGCTTCGCGATCAACTCCGCCGCCTCGAGCGGCTCTTCGAAGGTCTCCCAGGAATCACCCCGGTCCTTCTTATGGTTCTCGATCCGCTCAGCCATCTCGGCGTCAAGGGCCTGTGCCGTGGCTACATACGCGTGCCTCCCCCCGAGACTATTTGCCAACTGCTCTGCGTATGAGGACTTACCGGAACGGGCGCCGCCGGTGATGAAGTATATTTTTTTGGCCATTCCTGCCGTCTCCGATGCCCCAATGATGCATGGTTGTCGCGGGACCATTCGTGTTGGTTGAAGCTCCAAATCTCAAATCACAAATCCTAAATAAATTCCAAGCACCAATCGCCAATTTCAAACAGCGCCGACTTGAGCTTGCCGAATGCTTCGGACATTGGTCATTGAAAATTGGAGCTTATTTGGGGATTGATGTTTGGAATTTGGTCATTGTTTTTTAAACATCACATCGGCAAAATAGCTCTCCGCAGCAGTCCCCGTGTGCTGGGAGTTGATCTGGAGCCTCACTCCGTCGACCGGCGTCGGCGCTTTACCGAAGAGCTTTTTGTAATCATCATAGACATTCCGGGTCTCATGAATCCACGTGCCGGTTTTCTCTGCTCCCGAGCGGACGACAACTGCTTTAATCGACATGAACGGCGGCGCCGGAGCGTCTTCCATCATCCCCTGCGGCGCAGTGGTATCCCAGATATAGACGATGGCCTTTGTCTTCGAAAAGGCGAGGAACAGCTGGGCAGCCTGATCATCGGTCTTCGTCTTTCTGAAATCTCCGCCTGCGGGAAGTTTGGTCACCTTCCATTTCCAGCTCATACGGGGATACTGCTCAAGGTCCACGCTCACCAGCTTCTGGATTGAGAATGACGTATCAGCGCTCCGCAGATGCAGGGCATGCATAGCACCCTCTCGGGCGAGAGAAAAATCCGCTTTGCCCGATTTTTCTTTGAGCTTCCAGCCCTTCGGAATCCCCTGGTCATCAACACCCTGGGAAAAGTCGGCGATGACCACCCTGTCCGAGGCCCAGGCAGGAGCAAGGACAAGCAGGAACAGACAGCACAGAAACGTCTTGTGTATACCAGAGAACGTCATGGAATGACCATCCTGAGACAAAAAAGCCCCTACCCGTTCGTCAGGCAGGGGTTGATGTATATACCGGCAAATTTACCACAGATGTTCGCCGATTTTCGCAGAGGTAATAACAAGAGGTTTCCAGGGGTCAAGGGGCCCAGGATTCAAGGGTCCCACAACTCAAATTCTCGAATCCCTGTATCCTAATTTTCTTGATCCGCTTTTTCCGCGGTTATCTGCGGCCAATATATTTTTCATTCGTGACAATTCGTGTAGATTCGCGGCCAAATGTTTTTCAGAGTAATTCTGGAGCGGGCGACGGGGATCGAACCCGCGACCCCAAGCTTGGGAAGCTTGTACTCTACCAACTGAGCTACGCCCGCTTTTCGGTGAGTATTATATCGGCGGGCTGCATTGATGTCAACAGAAACCTTTTATGACTCATTACAACCAGCTTAAGGATGGCGGTTTCTACAGACTACATCCTTATTGATTTATCCGAAAAGAACCATCGTCACTTTTTGTACCGTTATGCTTCAGCATAATTAAGAAACTGATCACACCAAGCATAAAGAACATTGCACCCAAAATGCCACCTAAGTTGAGCAGTGAATAAATACCAATAGCCAATGCTAAGCCACTACTGAAACCAACAACCAATTTCTTCAAAATTCTAACTGCAGGCCTTATTAACTTCACTAGAAGCATGACCTCGCTGAATCGAACGTTCCGTCAATACTTCCGACTAACCACTCGGCTCCAGCAACACCCAATGCATTAAGTACTCCAACCTCCCCAAGCGCTGCAAGTAAACCGCCGATCCCTAAACCTATAGTAAATCCCGCAAGCCAACAATTCTTGAGTTCTTCATCAGCGCCATAAACCGACATGTGCATCACATATATCGGCAATGCTATCTGCCCAATTAATATGAGCGCCACAATAAGTCCTGCTATTCCTCCCGTAATGAAGGCTATAGCTAACATTGCAAACAACATTAGACCAAAGGCTAGCCCCGAGAAAAACCCTCCATTTGATCCTCCTGTAATTTTATATGCCCCGCTACCATTACTGGGATCAAAAATAATGTAACCAGCCCCGGTAAAACCTGGAACAGATATAGGATTAGTATGGACAATAACTTCCTTACCAGCGTGCAGGCCTTGCTGAATTTCCGTCATGGTCAAACTATCTTGATGAATATTCGGCAAAGTAGTTGCTTGGTTAGCTTTAGTGATATGATAAATCCGTTGGCCTTGATGTTGGGCGAGTTGGAGAGCCTTTACCGCAGAGACACCTTCGGCGTAACTATCTGGCGTGCTGAACATTTGTTCCAACACGGCATGTTCCAAAACCGATGAAAGCATGCCCATTTGAAAGCTAAAATTAGCTTTGCGGTCACGGATTCCGTCACCCATTTCGTTAATCGCTCCTACCCAAACATTGACACCCGTACCGCCAGGGGTGATGGCTCTTGGAAAACCGAAAAAAGTATCTACACTCGGTTCGTAACCTACACTTCCAAAGCCTACTCCTAATTCATGATGAGCATTTTGGCCTAGAGCGGCCATTTGACCTATGGCAAGGTATTGACCGAAGTAACCGAGTGTACTGGCATAGAACATATCCCCCATTACATCCTCACGCGTAAGGGTGCCAATCAAGCTAGCATCTCCCGACTGAAGAGTACTGCGAGTTTGGCCTAGCCTTATATCAAGGTCTTGTAAAATTTGTTGCGAGACGCTGCCACTCATGGCTGCCAGGCTCAAATATGATCCGGCTGGGACGGTATAGGTCTTGGTATCCACCGGCTGACCGATACGCCGTGGCTGGAACACAATGGTGAAGTCTTCCCCTAGGCGCATTGCGTCACCTTCCTGCACCACTTCACCGTCGAGGGCAAATTGTGGCACAACATTGACGAGATAACTAGGGATACTGGAGGGTAACTGGCTGGGGTCGGTAATCTCACCTTCAGGCAATAGCGACAATAGGGTTTGTTCATCTGCTGCAGTTGCCGGGCGGAAACTTAAGGTCAGTTTGTGATTATTGACCATAGGCCAGGCAAAACCCACGGCATGGCGCAACTCGCCTAATAGATCACGGCCCATGGCCAGGACCATGGCGTTTTGCAGGCTTTGGGGCACGGCGGCATAACGCGCGCCGGTAACAACCAGACGGTTGGGTAAGGCCGCGGGTAACACGGTTTGGGTTTTGACAATAGTTTTGCGCCCACCAATAACATCTCCGACAGTGGGATTAGCCAGGCTATTCTTGATGTAAGCTTCCAACGTAATCCGGACTTGGGTCTGAGCATTCTCAAGAATAGTCGGATCCATGTCACTGACCCAAGACTCGCTCTCATTCACGGTGCCGGAATTGATAAAGGATTGCCTTAAGGCAATGGGTTCTACTCCAGAAATACCTATAACGTCCAACCCTTGCAAGAATTCATACTGTTTGAAACTCGGATCCAACGGTACCCAGGTATCGGCCGATTTGTTGATGGCGCCGCGGGAGGGCTGAAAATCAATAGCAGCCTCCACCCACACATGTTCCAACTGTACTGCCTTGACCACACCGCCGCTGACGATCTGAGTAATCGGCACGCTGCCGGAGGCGGCGAAGTTCATAGCAGCATTGATATCGCTGAAGCCACCGGCCCAGTTCATGAATTTCTCCGGTGAGACCTCGATAGTGCCGTGGACATAACGTGCCGGGATGCCGGAGGCGCGCAGGAGTGCAATCACCAGGCTTGCAATATCAACGGCATTACCGCGAAGGCTGCCCAGGGTCACATCAGCGTCTTGCGAGGCGCCCCAGGTGGGAAGCCATTCGACATTATTCCTCACCCAGTCATAGATATCGATCGGATCATGTCCCAGTTCTGCGGCTTTAGCCTTGATTGCATCGGACAGGACGACTTCCACTGTTTGGGCCAGGTAGGCCGGGTTGCTAGCATCGGGAAGCTGGTCAAAAGTGAAATTACCGAGTGCCGCGAGCTGCACGAGGGGATTGTCGTACAGACCCGCTCGTAGATACTCCTCCTTGCTCTTCTTCGGTTTGTTTTTGGGATTCGGCTTTAGGCTCTTATGCGGCAGATCGTTCGGATCGAATTCCTGGCGCGCCCGCTTCTTCTGCTTCTTCTTCAGATGCTCCCTGGCCTTCTTCACCTTAAGGCGCCGGGCTTTGTCGGTGTCGGCAGACTCCACGCCCTCCAGGTTGGCTTTGAGCGTTGCCATCTCTTTGCGGTATTGGGACACGGCTTGGGCGTGGCGGTCGTGAATGACCTTGGGAAGCTTCTTTTTCTTGAGGTGTTGCTCTATCTTGGCGAAACCTTCTATCGCTTTTTTATCGAGAACGATGAGATCGTTCTGCAGCTTTTTGAGATCGCTTTTTTCCTGCGCTGCGTCCAGTTTCTTTGTCAGCTTTGCTTCGAGCCTCTGGAGTTTTTTCTCTATCTTCTCGATGGTCCCGGCGAGTTTTGCCTCGTCTGAGAGTTCTTTTGCCTTGACCACAGCCGGCTTTTTCCCCGGCGTGGACAGGACTTTGGCCAAAGCAACGGGCTGGAGCGTCAGATTCAGGAAGGCGACGAGGGTCACTGCCGCGATTGTTTTGAATGCCGGGTACTGAGAGAGTATGTTCCTGGCCCGTAGACTGGACATTGCGCTTTTCTCCTTCTTTCGAAACTGCATGGGTGTCTGCATGACCTGGCTCGGACTGACGCGGCTCCGTGGCTTATTGTTCTATCGCCATCTCGAGCCTTCGGATCCACGCCGCTATCTTGGCCCGCACCAGGGCGATTTCGCTCTGATCGCCCTCATCGAGCAGCACATCGCTCGCTTTGAGGGCTTCCTGCAGGGCCTTTTCCGGTTTCGCGTCCCTGTAGTCGAATGCTTTTGCGAGATGTTTTTCTACCTGCTTTTTGAGCTTGGCAGGGAGGCCGTCTACGGCCTGGTTCATGTCTTCTCCGTCCTGAGCAGGCAGGACGTCTATGCTCAGGCTTGGCTCAGCCTGAAGATCTCCAGGTCCTTCATCAGTCACCGGCGCCGTGACCCTGCCCTGGATGGTGACCAATCCCTCTGTTTCGGGCAGCACGAGGTAGAACGGCAGGGTGAGGACCTGCTCCTCGGCAAGATCGAAGGTCCACCGTATCCAGGTATCCGTTACCTCTGCCTGGGGTGCGTCGATGACCCGGGTGTTGTACGGCGCATCGATGGTTGCCTGTGCTGTCGTGGCTATGCCCAGGTTGGTGAGCACCATTGCCAGGGGCGCCACCGAGCCGGCAAAGGGGCTTGTGGCAGCCGGATGGGCGTGGGCCAGGGCCTTGAGCAGTGCCTGGGCTGCGAGGCTGCCCTGGCTGTCCCGCGTTGCCGCGGCGAGCCAGTCGAATCCCGCGAAGATGCCGCGGCCGCTGCCGTAGTCGTTGACGGTGACGGAATCAACGGTCGCTGTGCCCTTGGCTGACGTACCTTCGTATGTTGCGAGACTATCGGCAGTGAGCGGCTCGATGCGCGCAACCTTGTCCTTGGCAAAGAGGTCGATCATGCCTGCTGCGTCAGTCAGGACACCGGCAGGAATATAGACGGATTCTGCATGGCTGTCATGGCCATGGGCCTTGATGCCCAGGGCGTGGCCGAGCTTCTGTTTCTTGGTGTTGCGGCTGTCGTGGGGGCCGGCCACTATCAGGCCTTCGCCGCGGAAGACTGCTTCGCGCAGCTCTTTCTGAACGGTTTCGCTCAGCTTTTCCTGCTCATTGAACAGGGCGTAGACCGTGTACCCGCCGGTGCGCAGTTCGCCCGTGAAGGTCTCGGCATTGTCGGTGATGGTGGCGGACCAGCCGGCTGTGGTCAGCAGCTCTTCGAGGAATGCTCGCTGTGCAACGAGGTCCGGGGCATCCTTCGGCCCGTGGGGATCGTCGCTCTTTGGCGCGCTGGTTCCGGCGATCACGGCAAGGTCGCTGATCGCAAATTCACCGTGCTGATCGCCGGCGGCTATGGGTTGGCTGCAGCTCGTATGGATCGGACCGCTCTCTTTCGTGATGGTTGTGCCGTCGCTCGCGACTTCAGCGAGGAACCGGTATTCGGTGCCGAGTTTTGCCTTGTCATTGTCTGCGCCCGGCACAAGGCTCATGGTGATGCCGCTGTCGGTGAAGGCGGTGAGCGCAAGGTCAACGCCGTCACTGCCCGGATTGTCATTCACCGGGCCGCTGAAGCTTGCCAGATCGATGTTTTCCTGGTCGAGGACTGCGCCGGACTTGTCCTGGACGCTCACGGTCACCGTGGCCTGGGGACTGAGGGCTGCGGCGAAGTCTGTGCTGAGGTCGAGTTGGGTGACGCCGCGGCATTTGTCATCGGCGCTCTTCGGGCTGTCGAGAAGCACCAGCAATCGACCGCGATTTCCCGTCGTGATCTCTGCATCGATCTCGATGGGCGGCGGCAACACCTCGAAGGGGGCAAAGGCAAGGGTTGCTAACGCAGTATTTATCTTCGCCTGGAGCACACAGGCGTAATTGCCTTCAAGACCGCGGGTGCTGAACGTCCGGTCCGCGCTGTTCTCGCCGTCGGACGGCAGGGTGACTACTTCGGAGTCGTCGAACACGGCCTGCTGCGTGTCGATATTGACGACGGCGTAATGGAGCTCGAGGTCGGCTGCGGCGATGCTGCCGCCGTTTCTGACGGTGTGGGTGCAGGTCTGGGGCTGGCCGGCCTCAAGGACTGCATGCTGCACAACGACGGTGCCGAGAAGCTGTTTATTCAGGTCCGCCAGCACGGCGAAGGCCGCGGTGTCGCTGGCCAGGAGAGCTCCGGCGGAATCGATGACCTGACCCAGGACCTGGTAGTCACCGATATCTGCACCATTTAAGACAGCCGTATCAAGCTGGTCGCGAAGAGCG
>DMKB01000222.1 GCA_003454665.1 Nitrospiraceae bacterium
CCAGGAGGGAAGGGCGCATAATCCCCTTCATCCCACAGCCTGTTTCCCAGAACCGTCGGGCATTGCAGGATGCCCTTGCTTCAGAGGACCTTACGCCATTCGTACTTGACGAGGGTTTTCTGGATCGGCCTGCGTTCCGGTTCGAAAGCAACCCGTATGGATGGGGAGTACTGCTTATCGCCAAAGCCAGTGCCTGCGGTTTCATCCTGAAGGCGGCCTGCCGCGCCCTTGCCGGCGCTCTCGGTAGACGGAGCTGGTGCAGCAGGCGCACTTTTTTTATTCTGATGCCGGTGCAGAGGACGGGGACGTTCCTTCTCCCGGTACACGGTAACGGCGATGACGCCCATTGCCGATGTGTCCTTGAAGGTTTTCTTGGCATAGGAATCGCCTATGTCGGTGAAATAGAATTTATGTATCCGGTCGTTTGCCGTCCTCCACCCATTGTACCGGCCGCTGCCGTAGCCGTTCACCACGTACATGGCTTCGCTGTTCCTGAGATGGGATTTTTTGCCTGAAATGATGTTCCTGCCGTCCACGGCGATCACCACGCCGATCCGGCCCGGTGTCCGGTTTCGAATGATGATGCCGTAATTCTCGCCTTTCCGGGCTTCGAGGTACTGCTTGATGACGTGCGTCCCCTGCTTCCGGAAGTCCCGGTGCGGAATGGCCTGGTAGGTCCGTCCGCTGTCTGAAACCATTTCGATGCTCACTGCTTCCCTGGACCGGTCTCTGGTGTGTGACGAGGCCGGTGTTGCGGCTGCTGTCATGAGTGCCGCAATGATTGATACGAGTACGTAACGCATACTTTTTCTCCTTTCTCTTCGTTCTTACCTGATTAGACAACACAGAACCGGATTTGTTCCCGCGGTCAGTAGCTAGTAGACAGCAAACAGTAAACAGTAGGCAGGAGACGAGAAACAGAAGACAGTAGTCAAGAGACAGCAAACAGGCACTTGGTATCAGGTATCGAGCATCAGGCATCAGGTGCCTAACAGGATGAAAAAAGTCCTGTTTGGTGGTATACTGTGACTATGACCGGGGAGGAGGCGGCACGCGATGACGAAGCAGAGAAACGTCAGCACCATATGGAAAAGTAAACCGGCGATAGAGGGCGCAGGAGTCCATCTGAAGCGCGTCTTCGGGTTCAACCAGGCCCCGGACCTGGACCCCTTTCTGCTCCTCGACGACTTCCATTCCGGCAATCCTGACGAATATCTCGCCGGGTTCCCCTGGCATCCGCATCGGGGCATCGAGACGATCACGTACATGCATCAGGGGACGGTGGAGCACGGGGACAGCATGGGCAATAAGGGAACGATAGCGCCGGGCGACGTGCAGTGGATGACGGCAGGCAGCGGGATCATTCACCAGGAGATGCCCCGGGGCGACAACAGGAAGCGCATGGGAGGTTTCCAGCTCTGGGCCAATCTTCCGGCGCGTCGGAAGATGATGGATCCCCGGTACCGTGACATCCGGTGCAGCACGATCCCGGAAAAGGAGCTCGATTCCGGCGCACGGGTGAAGATCATCTGCGGCACCGTCGATCAGGTATCGGGCCCGGTGCAGGACGTCGTGATTGAGCCCGAGTATCTCGATGTGACGGTTCCTGCAGGCGCGACCTTTCGGCACCGTATCAGAAATGGTCACACGGCCTTTGCTTATGTTATCGGCGGCACGGCCCGGATGCGAGGAGCATCGGGCGATGACAGCGGGGAGAGGGCCTTCGCGGAACATCTCGTGCTCTTCGACCGCGAAGGAGAGGAAATCGTCATTACTGCTGATCAGGAGCCGGTCAGTTTCCTTCTCATTTCCGGAAAACCGTTGGGAGAGCCGGTGGCATGGTACGGCCCGATCGTGATGAACACGCGGGAGGAACTCCGGACAGCTTTCGAAGAGTATGAGCAGGGGACCTTCATCAAGCACGGGTGAGCAACGGGGGAGTGCAAAGGCGCACTGCGTTAGCCGTGAAAGTACGGGCCGGATCAGGTGTAAAAGGAACGAAAAAACTTGGAGCTGACATAGGCAGACATCGGCGGTATGGTCTCCCGGACCAGATCCGACGCGTAGGCCAGCGCGGCGCTGATGTCTTCCGAAGACAGCTCCGGATACCGGCTCAGAATGTCTTTCCTCGTTCCTCCCGCAGAGAGCGTGTCGAGTATGAACGACACGGGAATTCGTGTTCCCTGGATACAGGCTGTATCTTCGTTGTCCGTCCGGTCTACGAATATGCGTGTTCGCCAGTTCATGATGCCCCCTTTCCCGGTAAAGGGCGGGATTGGTTTTGGTTGGTGTGTGTACCTGCTTTGAGTATATATCACAGGCAGAGCAGGGCGCAAGAGAATTTTCACCTGATAGGCCCCCGGCAGTGATTCAAAAATGCTGAGAAAAAAGTTGTATGGGCCATGGATTTCCGACTGCATCACCGGCCCTGTTCCGGCTGTCGGCTTGTGGAGTGTCGTGGGCTGTGCCGGTCTCAGGTTCTGTCCGCTGGAATGCGATCAGAAGCCCGCGAGAGCCGGGCGGTTTTAGTCTCGTCCTTTCCCCGCGTTGTATTGCACTGCCCGACAGGACTTCCCTCCCTGTCGCGTCCTCTTTCCAGAATCTTGACAAATGCTCCAGAGATGCTATTGTAGATGGTAGGTTTGCTCAATCAACGCAGTCCATCCGCAGGAGAACGACCCCGATGGAAAGAAAAAAAATCACCCTTCTGCTCATCGATGCAAGCGCTTCCTTCCTTTTTTTTAATGCGGCAGTCCTCAGGAATCTCGGCTACACGGTGATTTCGTCACGGAGTGCGGAAGACGCCATCACCATGATGGTGAAGACCGTCCCCTCACTCATTATTGCCGATATTCACCTTTCGGCAATGGATGGGATCAGTTTTTTGAAAGAGATCAAAAAGAACCCGCGGTTGAAGGATGTCCCCGTCGTGATACTGACAGAGGAGACCGATCCGGGAAAGAAAGATGCCTGCCAGCGCGCAGGGTGCGCTGCCTATCTCAACAAGCCGGTCTCTCCCGATATGCTGTACCGGACCGTCCAGGCGGCTTCGGAAACCGTGCCGCGGCAGTTCATCCGTTTCAGCACATCGCTGAAAGTCTCCGTTGGTGACGGTACTGCGCCGGGAGGGGCAGGGAAGACCGAGTATGCCACGGCCATATCCGAGGGCGGTTTGTTCATCAGCACACTGCATCCCCAGCCTGTCGATACCGTCATGCCGATCACCATATTTCTCCGGGACCGGCAGATACCGGTGAAGGCAGTTGTCCTGTACCAATACACGGTCGGCGCGGGGCCGAACAAGGAGCCGGGGATGGGGATGCGGTTCACGGAGATCAGCGATAAAGACAGAATACTGATACGGGCATTTATCAAGGACGAACTCACGAAGGATATCGACGCGCGCGGGCACGAGACCCTCTAGCCGGAACGAATGATACCGAAACTCATATCAGTCTTTTCCATGACATATTCCACGCGTACGCGCCACGATGAAGATGCCCGCATGTCCCTTGCATAAACAATACCAAATTAATCCTGTTTAATGATGCATGCCTGGAGGAGACCGTGCTATACTATAATCAGAACAGCAAAGGCTTGGAAGTCCCGGTCAGACGCGCCGGGATACACGAGTGCAACGGTTATCCGCGGCAGGTTGCCTGTTCGCGGAGGGAGGCATCCATGGCGAAAGCAAAAGACATAGACGTAAAAGGGTATTGCGATACGCTGTACAGCGAACTCTCCGGCATCAAGAAGGGAATTGTCGGTCTGAAGGCCAAACTCGAGAAGACCTACGGAGCACAGAGTGAAATGTTCCGGACTCACGAGCAGCATCTCTTTGAGCTCACCAACTTTGTTGACTGGAAGCTCCAGATCCTGATGAAGGCGTGCCCCTACGATTGGAAGGGCCTCGGCGATGAGGTCGAGAGCAGCGTTTCGGTACGCGCACCCGAGGATCTAAAGGACACCGACGTGTCCGGAGGGTACATCGGCGGGTAACCCCCCTGCGGGAATAAAATGCTGAGTTAGCGTAATGCAACACGCGCGAGGCGCAGGGCCGGCGGGTAAGATTCCGCCGGCCCCACGCATTCCGTTCCGTCAGTATACACCGGCAGGGCTTTCTCCCCCGGGCACTTCCTCCTTGCCTTTCCCAAAAATCTGTACTATCCTTGCACCATAAACCGGGATACGATCTCCACACGAAAAAACGATATAGATATGATGGCTGATGTTATCGGATGGATAGGCTCTGCTGCCTTCGCGATCTGCGGACTGCCGCAGGCATGGGAATGCCATAAGCACAAGACCGCGCGCGGAATCAACCCGCTCTTTATCGGGCTGTGGCTGATCGGCGAGGTCTGTTATGTCATCAGCGTTCTTTTGAAGTTCGGATGGGTAAGCTGGATGATGTTCAATTACGTGGCGAATATTATTTCCATCATGGTCATCACCTATTATCTTGTGAAGGATAAAAAGCGGCACAAGTCTGTGATCCCGTAAGCGGCCACCGGCAATGCTTCTCCACTGAGCCGGCAGAAGGGAGTAGCGCCGCCATGAATACCTCTCCTCCAAACGTAGAAACCGAAAGCGTAGCTGAAGCACACAGGGCGCACATTCCGCTGTACCGGGTCCTGCTCCACAACGACGATGTGAACACCACGCTGCACGTCGTTCAGTCACTTATGCGTGTTTTCAAGTTCGAACGGCATGAATGTGAGCGGATCATGCTGGAGGCACACAGCAATGGCCTGGCGCTCTGCGCGATCGAACCCCTGGAGCAGGCAGAACTGCACCGCGATCAGCTGCAGGCATTCTCGCTGGTAGCGACGATCGAGCCGGAGTGAAATAGGAGACAGGAGACAGGAGACAG
>DMKB01000215.1 GCA_003454665.1 Nitrospiraceae bacterium
TCGTCGCGTTATTATCCGGTTCGGCTCCACGGTCTCGAGACCACATACCGAGGCCCCTCGCGCGGGCTGCGCGCTCCGCCTCTTTAAAGGCAGCCATATACCGGAAGGGAAATCGCGTATAGGCCCTGCCGTATCCACGGCGAACAAGTTCGAGATTAAAATTGATTCCCTCCAGCGTGAAAACATAGGCGAGGGTCCGGCCGTATCGGTCAACGCCGCCTCCCGGCCTGGTGGGATCGTTGAACTCCAGCCTGACCCATGATCCGTTCAGCGATCGCCGGGTAAATGCCGATGCTTCGGGGCCGTAAAACTGGACTGGCTTTTCAGGATGCACGGTCTCGGGCGTGTCCACGCCTATCAACCGTACCGTCGTTCTTCTCCACCCCCGCCCCACAACAATGGTGTCGCCGTCGTATACCTGCGTTACGATGACCCGCTCCCCGCCCGCATCGCCGCCGGTGAAGATCCAGGCGCCGTACAGTGCTGTGATCAGCACAAGAATAATCGATATCGCTATCCTTTTTCTCAGGTTTTTTTTCATTGCCTTCGTTCCACTGCGACACCATAACGCGATGCGGTCGTCCATGGATCCGTGCAGTACGTCCGCAGGAATTGTAGAGTAGCCGACATTGGAATGCAAGAGAATTTCCTGATTCAAATTGACAGGCCCGGTCCGTTCATGCTATGTATACAACAATGCTGGCGCTTATACAGAGAGTTTCCCGGGCAGCGGTTGATGTTGAGGGAGGAAGGATCTCGGAAATAGGTAAGGGGCTGCTCGTTTTTTTGTGTGCCGTCAGGGGTGATACTGTACAAGACCTTGACTACACAGCAAGAAAAGTGTCGGAAATCAGAATTTTTGATGACGAGCAAGGCAAATTGAACCGCTCGGTACAGAACATTCAGGGGGAGGTACTCGTGGTCTCGCAGTTCACGTTGGCTGCCGATTCTCGCAAGGGAAACAGGCCGTCATTCGGCAATGCCGAAGCGCCGGAGGCCGCGCTCGAACAGTATACCGCCTTTGTCCGGAGACTGAAGGACAGGGGTGTCTCGGTGAAAACAGGCGCTTTCGCCGAATCCATGGCAGTCTCTCTGACGAATGACGGCCCGGTGACGATACTTATTGATTCCAGGACCAGATCCTGAGAGTAGGTGTATGGGCAAAGAATATGCTATACTATCAGCAATCGCAATCGTAGGGCTACGGTTGCCAGCAGCGGATCTGCTGGCGGTTGAGTTTCCTAACATTAATAGTCGTGCTACGAAAGTCTTATGGTCTGTCTTCGTCCGGGATCCAATCCCGATTTTTTACATTTAAGGAGGTGTTCATGGTCTCTACGAAACGGCTCGGCATCAGTACCTTGTTGGGACTGGGAGCTGGCATTCTGTGCTGGCTCGGGGGAGCAAAGGCGGGGATATCCTTCACGGGAGGGATGGTCGCCGGAGCTATCCTGAGCCGCGTTTTTATCGGTTTTGTGATCGGCATCTCGGGGCTGAACTGGAACTACCTGGCACACGGCGCGCTGATCGGCCTGATGGGTTCGCTTCCGATCGCTTCGGGCTCGCCGGATACCCGCGGCCTGGTCATGTTCCTCGTCTTCGGCGCGATATGGGGTCTTTTGATAGAGCTGCTCACTACCAAAGTGTTCAAGGCGCCGATGGGTTAAACGCGGCAATGGACCTTTCATTAAAAGGCAAAGATGCGTTTAGGCGATCAGGAGAAACGCATCTTTGCCTTTTCCTTTCCGTGCCTGCCCAAAAGAGCTACTCGTCCTTAAACGATAACGTCCGACTATTCAACCCACCGTGAATCAGGTGTCGATCACTTCCCGGATCTTTCGCAGGAGTCCGTGGGGTGAAAAGGGTTTTGAAATAAAGGCCGTTCCTTGTTGCAGTACCCCTTTTTTTGCGATGACGTCCGCGGTGTAGCCGCTGATGAAAAGAACCTTGATGCCGGGCATCAATTCGTTTATCGCATCGTACGCTTGCTTCCCCGTACTCTTCGGCATCATGACGTCGAGGACCAGCAAGTCTATGGTATCCCTTGCGCTTTTAAATTGTTGCACCGCCTCTGCTCCATCGCGCGCAAGCATTACCGTGTAACCGTACTCCTCCAGTACATTTCTCGAGAGTTCGCGCACCGCCGTTTCATCCTCGGCAAAGAGTATGGTTTCCGTCCCGCCGACAACAGGAGGCAGAACAGCGGCCTTCAACTTTTCAACCTCTCCTTCAGCGGTCGGGAAATATAACTTAAATGCCGTGCCTTTCCCCTGCTCCGTGTACACATCGATATACCCGTTATGCTGCTTCATGATTCCATAGACGCTCGACAGCCCCAGGCCGGTCCCCTTCCCGACTTCCTTCGTCGTGAAAAATGGCTCGAATATCTTCTCCCGCATGTCTTCGGTAAAGCCGGTCCCCGTATCGGTTACGGTCACGAGCATATACGGTCCCGGCTCCATGTCGGCATGCGCCTTGATGAACTCGCGGTCGATTTCCACCAGTTCTGACTCGATCATCAGGAGACCGCCGTCAACCATGGCATCTTTCGCATTGGTGCACAGGTTCATCAGTACCTGCTCGACCTGGCTGGGGTCGGCCATGACCGGCGCCTCGACATCCTCCGTGAACGTCCGGAGTTCTATGTTTTCCCCGATGATCCGGGAGAGGAGGCGCTCGATCCTCGCAATGATTTCGCTGAGCAGCATCGGCTGCGGATTTAAGATCTGCTTGCTGCCGAAGGCAAGCAGGCTCCGGGTAAGACTGACCGCCCGCTCCGCCGAGGTGAGGATTTCGTCAACATGCATCCGCAGCGGGTCATCGTTTTTCATCTTCGTCTCGAGTATACTGCCGTGCCCCATTACGGCGGTCAGGATATTATTGAAGTCATGGGCGACGCCTCCGGCCAGGAGCCCTACGGCCTCCATCTTCTGGGCCCGGAGAAGCTGCTCCTCAAGTCTTTTTCTCTCGGTGATGTCATTCATGATCTCGATCGCAGAAATGACATTTCCGGACAGGTCCCTGAGGGGATAGGATATGGTCTCTACGGTGATGGTATTTCCGTCATCACCATAATGCGAATGGAGCACTCTCTGCGGCTTCCCCGTTTTAAAGGTGTATTTCACAGGGCATTCTTCGCCGTTTTCGTAACAGGGCGTATTACTGTGATGAGATATCTGGTAGCAATACTGTCCGACGATGTCCGCAGCGCTCTTCCGAGCCTGAACACAGTATGCCCTGTTCACCGAGATAATCCGATAGTCCTTTCCAATAACGATCAGGCCTTCATCAATGCTCTCGAAAATATTTTTTATGAACTCCTCCCGCTTTTTGCGCTCCGTCGCTTCCCGGTTCAGCTCGATATTCGCCCGCTGGAGGTCATCGGTGCGCTCGATAACGCGGTTTTCAAGTCCATTTCGGGCCTTTTCCAGCTCGTCGTGGGAATATTTCAGCCTGCGGTTCAACCGCTGCACATAGGTGATGGCGATTCCCATGAACGCGATGATGAGAATTGTCAGAACAAAGGCGTACCAATATTGGCGAAGAACATCTCCCAGTGTGACTTTCCCGAGATCTTTATAAGGTCCTATCCTGAGTAACTTTAAACATTCGCGCACCGGCTGGTAATGGAGGGGGGGCGTCCATCCTGTAACATGAGCGGCCTTCGCGGCCCGGCTTTCTTCAGCCATATTGAGCAGCGCAATGGCAACGTCCTTTGCGATCTGGTCCGACGTATGCCTGACTTTTGCAATGGGCCACTCCGGATAGAGACGCGTGCTGTGCAGGAAGGGAAATCCAGCGTGCTCGTGCTCAGCCCTATGCTCATGGATGATGCTATAGTCGGTTAAGTTAATCTTCCTCTCCATCACCATGCGTTCGAGAGTATCCGTCCGTACCGTGCCGGCATCGACAATTCCGTCCCTGATGGCGTACACAACAGCGTCGTGGGTTCCACCGAAGGTGAGTTCACGAAAATCACGGTATGGATCAATTCCGCTTTCTTTCAGCTCCCGCCAGGCCATGATCCACCCGCCGAAGGAGTTCTCTTTTACTGCCATGAACGACTTCCCCTTGAGATCGTCCAAGACGTTTATGTCCAATCTGTCCTCTCGCAGGATAATGACGCCTCCGAATATCGTGTAAGCACCATCAAGGCGTTTGTTTTTCAGCGTGAGTATCCGGCTGACTCCGAACAGCGATTCCAGTTCCACGTAGATGGCAGAATTGGCCAGCACAAAATCAACAGATCCCGCTTCAACGGCCTTGTTGATCTCTTCAAAATCGAGGGGCACGATCGTGAACGTGTATCCGGGAATCCGCGCAGAGAGGTAATCGGCAGTTGGCGTCCACTGCGCCAGGCACTGCTCCGGCCCTCTTTTTGCGAGGACACCGATTCTTTTTATGGTGCTGTTGTTTGCGTGAACCGTAGCGGGGAATACAACGAATGCTGAAATGATGATGAGGGTGACGGCAATAATGCTACTGGAGTTCGGTTTTTTTTGCGATACGATAGACATGTCGGTGTAGATCACCTAAAACGTACGTTATAGATAATACCTCATACTTTATAGTTACTCCTTTGTAAAGAACTGCTGTACGCCTCGTCGTAACTCCTCAAAAAAGCAGTTCACCTTAAAACGGCGTCATGCAATTAAAAGTATAACAATATTTAACGCTAAAATCCATTTTTTTTCACCTCTGGCTGGTTGAGGCGCCTGAGAAACAGCTCCTGGAGATGCTCGGCTATCAGAGAGATGACTCACGGTGCTTGATAGAGTGACACGCTTCTATACGAAAAAGGCATGACAGTCTCGCCTATTACTTGACTCTCCGGAGGCGTTTTTCCGCTTATTTGACAGTCATTGATTTTTATGCTACCTTGAAATTAAGGACGGAATCACGATTTATTTGCTCTTTGAAAGGGAGAATTACTCATTTTGATCGGAGAATTGCCATGAAACTGACACCACAGATTACGTTGAGAGACATACCGCATTCGGAGGCCGTAGAAACAAAGATAGCGGAAAAAATTGAAAAGCTTGAAACGTACTATAGCAGGATCATGAGCTGCAGGGTCGCTGTTGAAGCGTCCCAGCGTCGACGCACCCAGGGCAAGCTCTTTAAAGTAATGATCGATATCAGCGTACCGGGCAAGGAGTTGGTCATCAACCGCATTGAGAACGAGGACCTGTATGTCGCGATCCGGGACGCCTTCAGCGCGGCAAGCAGAAAAGTTGAGGAATTCTCACGGAAGCAGCGAGGCGAAGTAAAAATGCATGAAGAAGTGCCGCGCGGCCGTGTTGCCAGAATACACCAGGACGATGGCTATGGATTCATCGAAACGGATGATGGCCGGGAAGTCTATTTCCACCGGAACAGCGTGATCGACGCGGAATTCGACAAACTCGAAGAGGGATTCGAAGTAGCCTTTTTAGAAGAGCAAGGCAAGAAAGGTCCACAGGCAATCCGCGTATCGGTGAAGAACAACGAAGTGCCCGCGTAGCGAAAAAAACGAGGGCACGAACACATGAATGAACACATGAATAAGGCAAGGTGCAGAGAGCGCCTTGCCTTATTTCGTCCCGGAAGCGATGACCAAAGAGTTACTCCAGGTCCCGGAGCAGTTGAATGCTTTCCCCATGTTCATCTTGCCAAGCATCCAGTTCAAGAATGACGAAAAGATCGCGCTTCCTGCGGAGGAGCGCCTGCAGCGCATCGAGCTCCCTGCAGCCGGGTACCAGCGGCCAGTGGTCCTTCACACCGTAACGTTCCTCGCCCTGATGATGTATGTGCACGAACCTCACGCGATCGACCATCGGCTGCGGCAGTCCGCTGATGAACGTGATCGAATCGACACCGGCGGTCTCGAGATGCCCGATGTCGATCGTGATTGAAACATCGGCCTGGAGCGAAAGGACAAACCGTTCCCAGAACCACAGAATATCCTCCGAATGAAAAGAATTCTCGATGGAGACGTGGCACAGGCCTGCTATCGTCCGCACCTGATGTTCATATGCAGCGGCACGTTTACTGGACAACCGGTCGCCGTCCTCACCGCCTTCGTCATGAATAATAATGCCGAGATCGCTGGCATGCGACAATCTTCGAAAGACCTCCGCGGTTTTTTCTGCCTGTTGATTCGATAATGAATATTCAAGCGGATGAAAGACAGTCCTGATGCTCTGTTTCCGACATTTCTCTGCCATGGAGATCGCCTCGCTTACCGCGCGGTCGCCGTCGGATACACCCCAGTCCGCGGTTTTCCAGAGAGATATCTGGGCGAACTTCAGGGGCTGGGCGCCAATATCGTCAGTCCGTATGATACGGTATCCTATCTCCATAATTATACAGTGAAATTCTTATATTGGACGCGGATAAACGCGGATTTTAACAGCAGGAGGAAAATAAACATACCTATGCGGCAAAATTACTTTTTTGACTTCGCCTTCCTGCCTTTTTCTGCTTCACCTCGGCTTCACAATCTATTCTCCGCTTTTTCTGCGGTGATCTGCGTCCTAATATGCCTCTATTTAATACGTACCCTTTCTCCGACCTGAATCCCGGATCCCGCCGCGGTCTCGATCACCCATTGAACCGGCCGCCCGGAGGGATAGGTGTCCCTGCTTCCCGGCGTGCAATGGCGATATACCTGGAAGATAACAGCATCGGGCCCAACAAAGATAATGTCGATCGGAAAGGTCACGGTACCCATCCAGAAGGTCACTCGCTCCGGTTGAGCATAGACGAACAGCACTGCCTCGTCCGGCTGTAATGGCCGAAATCCCTGGAGACCTTTTGCCCGGAGCTGATTGGTGTTGTTGTATAGGACTACCGAAAATGTGCGCGTCACGTTCTTGGCTTCTGCAGGGACAATGGTCAGGGAATGTGGCTTGTCCTTGAGCACAGCAACAGGCCGCTCCCCGGCTGCACCAGCCAGGGGACAAATAATTGCCATGACAGCAAAAGCCAAGCAGAGGTGTTTGAAATTGACAGAATGCATGAGGATTAAACGATCCGAGAAAATTGTCAATTCTTATTTCTTCGTGTCCTTCGTGATCTTCGTGGCCGATAAATTACTCGTGTCGCTTTTTCACCAGAAAAAACAACTCGCCCTCCTGCTGCATATAACCTGCCGCGGTCTCGGCCTCGGGGCCGTGCCCCCAGAACAGGTCGACCCTGCCCGCGCCACTGATCGCACCACCGGTATCCTGGTTCAGCACAAACCGGGTGAAGGGAATCCATTCGGTGATTTCTCCCTCTTCGTTCATGACCGGCTTCTCCGTCTGAATGATCCCTAAGGCCCCTTTTGGAAAGAGACTGCTGTCCGTGGCAATGGTTCTACCGCCCGTCACCGGCACGCCGATGCTCCCGATGGCCGGGCCGGTGTCGATTCTGAAGAACACATAACTGGGATTACGATTGAGTATCTCGTAGATCTTCCCGGGGTTATCGCTAAGGTACTTCCGTATTGCCTGCATGGACATCTCATCTTTCGGTATCGCGTTGATGTCGATCAAGTGTTTACCGATACTCCGATATGGCTGACCGTTCTGGCCGTTGTACAGAACGCTTACGACATCGCCGCCGACGATATCCACTTTGCCTGATCCCTGTATCTGGAGCATAAAAATATCGACGGGATCCGCGCACCAGAGAAGTTCCAGGCCCTTTCCTCCCAGTGCTTTCTGATGATCGATTTCCTCACGCGTATAGTAAGGAACGACCTTTTTACCCTCGAGCCTGCCGAACAATCTGTTTTTTCTGAAGGTATTGCCGAATTGGGCAAGGTCGACCTCGATGATGTCGTCAGGCCTTTTGTACAGCGGGTAGCGGAACATGCCTTGTTCCTTGAGCGCACAGGAGATCATCGGCGAATAATACCCGGTAAACAACACGTTTCCGCGACCATCATGGCCTACCGAGCGATAGAGGCTGAAATTCCTCTTAATGCGCTCTGCTTTTTCTTTCGGGGCTAGCGTTTCGTCACCTATTATAGAGAGAAAGGTCTCGAGCGTTTCCGACATCTCAGCGGCAGAGACCTGATGGGGGCCTACCTGAAAGACGCTTGATGCGGGACTCTTCCGATAATACTCCAGGCTCCGCTGCGCTGCTGTCGAGAGGTCCCGGAGCGCCAGATCATCATGGAGCGTTCCCACCTTTCGCCACGGTACGGGCCGCAGCGCGTCCAGCGGCCCAGTCACCGGCGGCCTGGCACAGGAAAACAGTAACAGAACGACGATCAGCGCAGTAAGCGCCCGAATCACCTGCAGAGAGCCGTTACGCGCATTCTCAGAGGACGCACACAAGGAAGGGCGCCGCTTGTTTTTTGCCTCCATCATAAGCTCTACATTACCATGAGTTTCCGGCCTGTGCAAATAAAAAAGCCCATCATCGTATGATGATGGGCTGTGAAATAATATCCCGGCAACGTCCTACTTTCCCATGACCTCGCGGTCATAGTATCATCGGCCCTGGAGGGCTTAACTTCCGTGTTCGGGATGGGAACGGGTGTGACCCCTCCGGTATAGTCACCGAGAAACCTTAAAAACGATTTAATTGTAAATCTCAAATTGCAAAAGTTAAATTGTAAATTTAATACCTCAACTTTACAATGTTAAATTTCCAATTTGCAATTTCCAATTCGACCTTCGCAAGAAGGTCGTTTGACACCAAATACGCGCAGGATACTTCGAAAAGCCGAATGTGTCAGAAGCAGAAAATTTAGTGGTTAAGCCTCACGACCTATTAGTACTGGTTAGCTCAGGATGTTACCACCCTTACACGCCCAGCCTATCAACCCGGTAGTCTACCGGGGGTCTTCAGGGGTCTTACGACCCGGGATATCTAGTCTTGAGGTGGGTTTCCCGCTTAGATGCTTTCA
>DMKB01000345.1:0-5420 GCA_003454665.1 Nitrospiraceae bacterium
TCCAGGAAACGGGTCATACAAGACTTAATTGACGGAAATGATGTTAAATCAATTCGCAGTCAACTTGAACTGCCGGCTAATACCGGTATCCACAAAACCATAGCCAGCCTATTTTATTCACCGGATAGGTTAAATATTCTTTCTTCACTCTCGGATAAGACGCGTCAAAACTTCGATTTACTCATAAAGAAACTCGGCGTGTAAAATACTTACATCCAAGAAATATTTATCAAAATGTTAAAGTATCAATTTTACTCTTTGACAAAGGGGAAGGCAGCTTTTCATTTGAAGGACATGGAGGAGAGCATGCCACGCAACGGGTGCAACAACGTACCTTTGAGAGTTGCCCCACCCTTTAGGAACCGGCGTCCCCAGAAATCCGAGGTATTTACAAAAGGAGCGGGCTAATGCCAGAAGAAATGGACGAAATAGAAGAAGTTGAGGAGAGGCTCAAGCATTTAAAAGCCGAACAGCTGCAAAAGTTAATGGCATCGATATCAGAGAATGCCGACTTAACAGCTAAACAGCGTCAAGAGATGAAAGACCTCTCGCTGCTGCTGAAAGAAGATATTAAACGAAGTGAAGAAGCGGCAGATCGTCTATTAAAGGAAAAGGGTAATGATATTATTAAATTAATGGATGAGCTGAGTAAAGACAATACTTTTTCAGAAGAACATCGAGAAGAATTTGTCAGAGTGGCTGCAATGGTAGCTGGCTATCTGCTGTCCTCGTGGTTGCCTGATGGGCTAACAAGAAGGATACTTATGTTTTTATTATTTATAGTAGGCATTATTGGAGTAATCAAATGGAGTTGGTTCGGCCTTTTAATACTATTTGCTGCAATGTTTTCTCCTCGGATAGTAGAAGAAACAGCTAATTTTATCGGTAAGCTTACTGGATACCAAAGAGATTGAGTTAATGAACCCTAGAGATGTTGTTACTGACATTGCTTTATTCTCATTGACCTTCTGGAATAGAATCTGGTAACTATCGTCAATGTCATAGGCGAAGTCGTCACCGATAAGTTGATATCTTTGGAAGCACGGCCATGCTGCGGCGGGAGCAGGATAAATGAAGGATAGTGCAGCGGGTGTGTAAAGGCAAATATTACTATATTGAGCCTGACCCCCAACGGCACAAAAGGCCTGGCTAAAACCTGCCTTTTTTTGCATTGACGGTAACTGGTAATTCAAATACAATATGGCAGTGAGAAAGATGTGGCCCCTATATTGCAGGAGGTAATCAATGAAACTGTTTAAAAAAATACAGATAAGTGGGTTTCGTAGACTACTAGATATAGATATTAATATAAAACCCATTATGGTAATGATTGGGGCGAATGGAATCGGCAAAACATCAATTCTTGAGGCTTTCTCTCTTTTAGCTGCTTCAGCCTCGGGAAATTTAAACGCAAAAATGAATGAACTCGGCGGAATAAATAGCTTGGTGACTTGTGATAAAGCTGAAAATATGTCTTTCGTCGTAGACATGGAGGTTCCTAATTACGAACCTCTCAAATATGAACTAACTGTAGCGCCGAGAGGTACTTCCTTCGCCATTGAATTAGAAACACTCTCACAAAAGAGATCAGGATATCCTAAGCCTTTTAAACATATTGACTCTCATCTCCATGATATTACATATTTTGATCCAAGTGCAAATAGGCTGGTTCGACCCACGTGGGTGCACAATCCTTTTGAAACATCTCTGTCGCAAGTGCCAAAAATGTTTCAGGAACCAGAGGAGTTTCGACTTGAACTGGGCTCATCGACACTTTATCATGTTCTCAATGTTGATTCCCGAGCACCTATACGGCTTCCTCAACAGATGAAACCAGCTAATCTCCCTGGAAAGGACGGAGAAGACATAATCCCCTTTTTGTATTATCTTCGCGAAACCGATGCAGATCGCTTCGAATCAATAGAAGACACTTTAAAGGTGGCCTTTCCTGGGTTTGAAAATCTCAATTTTCCACCGGTGGCCGCAGGCATGCTTTCAATGACATGGAAAGATAAGAATTTTACCAAACCACTATATATGCACCAACTTTCGGAAGGGACATTGAGGTTTTTATGGCTTTCCGCACTCCTACAAAGTCCGGGGCTAACTACGATTACTATGATTGATGAACCAGAAGTAAGCCTTCACCCAGAATTACTTAGCCTTTTTGTTGACCTTATTCGTGAAGCTTCTCAAAGAACGCATATTATTATAGCTACGCATTCTGACCGGTTAGTGAAATTCCTAAAGCCAGATGAAGTCGTCGTAATGGATATGAACGACGCAGGGTTCGCCTCAGCAAAGTGGTCTGATACGTTGGATCTAAATGCATGGTTAGAGGAATACAGTTTAGATGAGGTCTGGAGAATGGGGAGGATGGGTGGTCGTGGATGAAGATCGCGATTCTGATTGAGGGGAAAACTGAGAAGTCATTTATTCCTATATTGCGCGAATTTCTTCAGCCACGGCTGGTGGGAAGGATGCCTCGTCTAGATCCTCTTCCTTATGACGGGAGAATACCTACAGGGGACAAGCTCAAAAGGGTTGTGACAAATTTATTGAACGCATCAAATAACTCCGCTGATGCAGTCATCGCCTTAACAGATGTTTATACGGGAACAAATCCCCCGGCATTTAAGGATGCTACTGATGCAAAATTGAAAATGAGGAAATGGGTCGGTAATGAGACACGATTTTATCCTCATGCTGCTCAATACGATTTTGAGGCATGGTTGCTTCCATATTGGCCTGATATAACGAGGCTCGCTGGACATAATGAAGCACCGCCGGGACACAATCCTGAACAAGTGAACCACAACAACCCACCAGCCCATCGAATCAGCAATCTTTTTCGATGTGGATCTGGTCGAAAGTGTTACGTAAAAGGCAGAGATGCTGCCCGTATATTGAGAGGGAAAGACCTTTCGGTAGCTGCTAATGCTTGTCCAGAATTAAAATCTTTTATGAATACCATTCTCTCCATATGCAATGGTAATCTGCTTGCATAGCTAAGCTGTCGGAACCTAGTGAACGTCCTATAGTCCCCCTACGGCCCCACTTTCTATCTGATTTCCCGATAGGGGGCATTTACCCATGGTTGTACTGGTTGCCCCCAATTGTAATAGAATCTCTCAATTATCATTTGAGCGCATTTTACATACTTACGCGCCATTTCAATCGTAGATTTTGCGTAAACATCGACTGAAGGTTTGTAATGTACAAGAGTATTGCGAAAATCTATCAATTCATCAAATTCATCCCATATCATGTTTTTATCAAAATCATTTCCTGTAATTGTTCGTGCATATTTTATTAATTTCTTTTTCAAGGTAAAATTTCTTTCTCTTGAAATGAGTTTTTCAATCTTCGATAAGTCCTCTTTCTTTTCAGGGTTATGCTTTAGTTGGTTGCGATAACCATGTGCAACCCAATTAATGAAGGATTCGATGGAAGCAAGCGAAAAGATAGCTGTAGCACGAACTTCTCGCCATAATTGAAATGTGGCACCACTTGCAGCATGCTCTTCTGCTTGCATCAAATACCATTTGGCGTCGTTAAGCATCTCGTCTGGCATTTTAACTAGTATCGCATCCAAGCTGACCATATTTACCATCCATTTCAATTAAATTAGCCTAATTCATATTATATTATTTAAACTGGACTCATAGCAAGATTTCATTTCTTGGCTTTTCCCTTCTATTTCAGGCGTTCACCACTCAAAGGCAATGATCGACTATAGCAGACGATGGGCTATTTAGCCGAGAAATAATACTTGACAGAAATGGTCAGGTTTGATACAGTTAGAGGCAGGAGAAAAGGGGATGAATTTCATCCTTTTTCAGAATGCCACAAATGTAGGGAAAAAGTATGAAACTCTCGACAAAAGGCAAATACGGCGTCCGCGCGATCTTTGAGGTGGCACGGAACTTCGGCCAGGGGCCGATCACCATCAAGGAGATCGCCGAGCGCCAGGGAATTTCCTTCTCCTATCTCGAACAGATCCTGAACCGCCTCGGCAAAGCGGGTGTTATCGAAGGCGTGAGGGGACCGGGGGGCGGATATTTTCTGGAAAGAAAGCCCGCTGACGTGACGGTGGGTGACGTGGTCCGGGCCCTCGAAGGGCCGATCGCCCTGTCTCACTGCCTGGAACCGGGAAGTACCGNNCAGAGGATTGCGTGGGACGGATGGTCTGGTCCCGGGTGGGGGCAAAGATAGAGGAGGCCCTGGACGGCATCACGTTCGACGACCTCCTGCAGCAGTCCGCCCGCAAGGGACCCGTGACAGAGAGGAAAAAAGCAGCGGTAATAGGAAAGGGGGCATGTTGATCGTGAGAAAAGTATACCTTGACCATGCAGCAACAACGCCTGCTCACCCGAAGGTGGTGGAGGCGATGCTTCCCTATTTCACCGAGAAGTTCGGCAACCCGTCGAACCTTCACGACGTGGGGCGGGAGGCCAAGAACGCCGTTGAAGAGGCGCGCGCAAAGACGGCCGCGCTCATCGGCGCAAAGCCCGAGGAGATCTTCTTCACCTCAAGCGGCGCCGAGTCCAACAACTTCGCCCTCAAGGGCCTTGCCCAGGCGAACAGCAAGAAGGGCAAGCACATCATCGTCTCGCAGCTTGAGCATTTCTCCGTGCTCCATCCGGCGAAGACGCTGGCGCGCGAGGGCTTCGACGTGACGGACATCGCGCCGGACGCAAGCGGTCTCATCAATCCCGACGACATTGCCAGGGCTATAACGAAGGACACGATCCTCGTCTCGATCATGCACGCTAATAACGAGATCGGGACCATAGAGCCGATAGAAGAGATCAGTAAGATAACGAAAGAGAAGGGCGTGCTCTTCCACACCGACGCCGTGGCCACGGTGGGCTGGATTCCCGTGGACGTGAACGCCCTGGGCGTGGACACACTGTCCCTTTCGGGACACCAGTTCTACGGTCCCAAGGGAGCTGCTGCCCTCTATGTCCGGAAGGGCGTGCGCATCAAGCCCCAGATCGAGGGCGGCGTACAGGAGGACGGGAGGCGGGCCGGCACCGAGAACGTACCTGCCATTGTCGGCCTGGGCAAGGCAGCGGAGATCGCGATGTCCGACGTGTTGCACCGGGTGGCGTACCTTACCCCGCTCCGGGAAAAGCTGCGGAAGGGCCTGGAAGACAAGATCGACCACATGGTGCTGAACGGCCATCCCGAGAAACGGCTGCCTGGCAGCCTGAACATCTCCCTGTGGTACGTCGAGGGAGAGTCCATGCTCCTGTTCCTGAACATGGAAGGGATCTCCGTCTCGAGCGGGTCGGCCTGTACCTCACGGTCACTCAAGTCATCGCACGTGCTCACCTGCATCGGCACGGACGCGGCTGTGGCGAACGGGACGCTGCTCATGTCCCTCGGCATGGGAACAACGGATGACGATATCGACT
>DMKB01000345.1:5505-9311 GCA_003454665.1 Nitrospiraceae bacterium
GAAGATATGATGAGGAGGAAATAACATGGAACAGTACAGCACAAAGGTGATGGAACATTTCGCGCAGCCCCATAACGTTGGAGAGATCGAGAACGCCGACGGCGTGGGGACTGTGGGCAATCCCGTCTGCGGCGACGTGATGCGTCTCTATATCAAGGTAGAGAACGACGTGATCGCCGATGCCAAGTTCAAGACCTTCGGCTGCGGCGCGGCCATCGCCACGAGCAGCATGGTGACGGACCTGGTGAAGGGCAAGACCATCGATGAAGCGCTTGCCATATCAAACCAGGCAGTGGCAGAGGCCCTCGGCGGCCTGCCGAAGGTGAAGATGCATTGCTCGGTCCTGGCGGAAGAGGCCCTCAAGTCCGCCCTCGATGACTATTACAAGAAAAAGGGCATCCCTTCGCCGGTGAAAGTGCCGGAGACGGTCGGGCATGAACATGAAATAGGGTAGGGAGAGCAAATAACAAATCCCAAATCGCAAATCTCAAATAATAACCAAACGTTCAAAGTTTGGTATTTGGATATTGAAAATTATTTGTTATTTGGTGCTTGTGATTTGCGTTTTTAGTGGGAATCGTAATTTGCACGAGGATGTGGTTCATGGAAGATGAGCTTAAGAACATAAAACCCGACAATGTCCTCGACTGTGTCGGTCTCGCCTGTCCCATGCCGATACACAAGACATCGGTTGTCATGAAGGGGATGGAATCGGGACAGGTCCTCGAAGTGCAGGCCGATGACGACGGTATTGAAAAAGACATGCCTGCCTGGTGCAAGGTGACGGGGAATGAATATCTGGGGCTCACGCGGGAAGACGGAGAGTACCGCGTGTACGTTCGAAAAAAATAACCCCGCGGTCCCGCTACAAGCGGGACGGGGTGTCGCGTTGTTAGATGTCACGCCAGGGCGTGACTGCTGGAGGGGCTCCACGTTTTGGTGCACAATAGTAACGAGAACCGACAGCTTTTCGTTGTCGGTTTTTATTTTTCTCTTTTCTGCCCCGAGGGGTATGGTATACTATAATTTGTGAAGCCGATCGTACTCATCCTATCGAAAAGCAACGTCGACTGCGAGGCTATTTCCCAGGCCGCGGTATCGCAGGGGTGCAGGACGGTTGCCGCCGGTTCCGTGGAAGAGGCACCGGTCTGTCTCGGGAAATTGGTCCCCAGTCTCCTGTATGTGGATGCGGAGTTCGCGAAAGGGGGAGGAACGCTTCGCTCGCTCGCCGGCGCCTGGGGCGGTTCCGACATCCCCGTGATCCTTATCATCAAGCCGGACATCAAGCATGCCCACCTCAAGTCGCTGAAACCCTGGGTTCACGATTACCTGACGACGCCCGTTGTGCGGGAAGTGGCGGCGGCACAACTGCGGAACCTGTTTCGGATAAAAGACCTCGAGCAGGCGACGGACAAGGCCGTGTCCAACCTCGAGCAGTGGCTCTCGCGATGCGAGTCCGTCGTCCATTACTTCGACCCTTTTTCCTTTGACCAAGCCAAAGCCCAGGACGACCTTGCCCAGAGGCTTGTCCGGAGAAAACAGACTGATGTGGACAGGCCGGCGTGCCTCATGGTCGCCGTCCCCGACGGCAAGAACAGCCTGCGATGCGATATCCATACGTCCAACGGGACCGGGCCGGCAAAGCTCAGTTCCCGTATTACGATTCCCGAGGCCATGGTCTTTCACCGGATCAAGGCGGAGAACGGAGCAGCAGCCTTCAACCATTTCGACCGGGGCGGCCGCCTCGCGGATTTTCAGTCCCACTTTCCTCCGGAGGTCCTGCAGGTAACCGATACGATCTACAACGTTGTCGGGCTCGAGCATTCCGGGATGTACGTGCTTGCCTTTAATTACGGCAGGCCCGTCACGAGTGATGATGCCCTGTTTCTCAAGGGCCTCTCCCTTCCCGGCAGTTTTCTCGGCGTCGTGGCCGGTAATGTTCAGGATATTTCAGAATCATTTCTCGTCATGGCGCAGGCCCTGGCCGTTGCCACGGACTCCCAGGGGGACCGGGGCGCTCATGTCCGCCGCATGAACGAATACGCCCGGGTCATTGCCGAGAGCATGTCCCTTCCCGGCCGGTTTGTCCAGACGATCGCGTATTCCGCGCAGCTCCATGACGTGGGCAAGATATACATCCATCCCGACCTCCTCGAAAAGCCGCTCCGCCTTACGTCCCAGGAATTCGACCTCGTGAAGAAGCACCCCGTGCTCGGGGCGCAGATACTCGGCGATTCTCCCCTGTTGAGCATAGCGCGGAACATCGCGCTCACCCACCATGAATGCTGGGACGGAAGCGGGTATCCCCGCGGCCTGTCCGGTGAATCGATCCCCCTCGAAGGGGCGATCGTCAAGGTGGCCGACGTGTATGACGCCCTCAGGACCATGCATTCCTACAAATCGTCGTACTCTCACGGCGATGCGCGCCGGATTATCCTGGCCGGCGGTGGCGACGATCTTCACGAAATACGGACCTCGCAGTTCCACCCCGACGTTCTCAAGGCCTTTGAGCAGGCAGAAGCGCAGTTCGACGATATTTACCAGTCCGTCGGCGCGTAGCGCCCTCTTCCCTTTCGTGTCAATACTTCCATTCTCGTTTCGCTATCCCGCCATCGTTCGCACCTGAAGATCATGAATTGCGGGGTCCTTCGGCCGCATACCCCCTGCCTGCTTTCTGTTTGACAAGGGAATGTCGATAGTTTATTATCGTTGCACGGAACGAAAGGAGAGCGATGCAGGCAATAGCACAATTAAAAGAAGGAGACTCAGTGGAAGAAACGTATCTCGCCGCGACGAAACAGATCGCTACAGCGAGAAACGGCGTGACCTATCTGTCCATCAAGCTTGCCGACAAAACGGGAGAGATCGCCGGCCGGCTTTGGGACAATGCAGAGCACGTTGCCGGGAAGTTCCAGCGGGAGGATTTTGTCCGGATCAAGGGCATTGTCGCAAGCTATCAGGGGATGATGCAGATCAAGATGAAGTCCCTCGAAAAAGTGGACGATGCCGCCGTCGATATCGCCAATTTCGTCCAGGCTGCTTCCCGGGAGCCTGACGAGATGGTGCAGGAACTTCGGGCAGCCCTCGCGGGCATCGGGAACACCCACCTCAACCAACTTATGCAGGCCTTCCTGAACGATGCTTCCTTCATGGAATCATTCAAGCGTGCTCCGGCAGCCAAGGCCCTGCACCACAATTACGTCGGCGGCCTCATCGAACACGTTCTGGAACTGATCAACCTCTGCAGGGACGTGGCGAAGCACTTTCCGGCAATCGACACAGACCTGCTGGTTTCAGGCGCCTTCATTCATGATATTGGAAAGACCCACGAACTGAGCATCAGAAAGACGATCGAGTATACGACGGAGGGACGTCTCCTCGGCCATATTTCCCTCGGCTACGAGATGCTCGTCGAGAAAATAGCCGGCATCCCCGGCTTTCCGGAAGAGACCGCCATGCTGCTGCGGCATATCATGCTTTCTCACCATGGGCAGTACGCCTTCGGTTCTCCGAAGCGGCCGAAGATACAGGAGGCCGTCGTCATCAATTATCTGGATGACCTGTCGGCAAAGATCAACAACTTCCAGGCAACGCTGGAGAAGGAGAACGTAGAGGAGGGCGGGTGGTCGGCGTATAATAAGATGCACGACCGCTATCTCTACCGGCAGTCCCTGAGCCCCGATTCCGCTGCCTCTGCCCATGAACCGGAGGGCGCTCAGGAAGATGCGAACGCCCAGGGCTCCGGCAAGCTGCCGCTGGATATCTAAACAACAAGCTCCAAATCACAAGCACCAAATAACAAATAA
>DMKB01000300.1 GCA_003454665.1 Nitrospiraceae bacterium
CGTCCAAGGCCACGTCCGCTCGTTCCCGCTTAAGCGGGACCTCCCCGACTTCGTCGGACAGGTCGGCCTCAGACAAGCGCGTTCGCCCTGCGGGACGCTTCCTTAGGCCAGGGCAGGTGCCCCAAAAATTTCCTAGGGCCGCATCCGGGGACGTGCGGGGTTTGGGAAAGGACTCAAGCTTCTGTCTTTCCCCTGATGTACGATTTCCTTTGGTACTTTGCGGCTCGCTTAAAAGCGCCTACTTTTGGTTGCGTGAGATAACTTTTGGTTCAGGCCTGTTCCCGATTCATCGGGAGTTTATCAAGGTTAGGTACGCATAAACGAGCTAAGAGAGATTTAATCGGCCCACAGAAAACCCAGAAGACCCCAAAAAAAAAGAGGCTGCCCGCATTCCGGACAGCCCCGCAGTTTCAGGTGTATTGATCGTTCAGTTATTGCGCACAATGATCGTAGTAATTCGTGTCAACGAACTCATTGATGCAGGCGGTATTCTCCGACCCATCAGGATTACAGGGTTCGCAGAGTCCGCGCTCGGCGCGATCAATGTCATGACAGAACGTGCAGCCGATACCCGAGCCTTTGCCCGTATGGGCATGCATCTGCTCCCAGTTACTCTTAAAACTCTTTTCGCCATGGCACTGGCTGCAGATGATTGTCTTGTCCGTGGCATCGATAACGCCGTCCTTGTCGGCGTCTTTCAGGTGATAGCCAAGCTTGTCCAGCTTGTTCGTGGTTTCGAGTTCGAAGTCTCTTTCATGACAGTTCGAACAGTCAGCCACATTCGCGGCCGGGCTCACTCCATGGTTGATGGCCATTTCCGCCTCGAGTTTCTTCCATTCATGGGACCCGCTATACCCTGCGTATTGCTTCCCGCGTTCAGCCGCCTCATCGGACAGGCCGGTCATGAACTGCCAGACAACATCGAAGGGGATCACCTTGCCGGTGTCCGCACCGGAGCTCATAACAGCCATATTGGACCAGTGACGCTTGATCGGGACCAGTTTACTCGTACCAAGGGCGTCATGAATTCCACCGTTGGCATTGGCCACCAAATCCAGGCCGCTGACCGGGTCGATATGCTCAAGGACCTGTCCCAGTGCATAGACATAACTGGTACCGTCAAAGAAAACATACTCGGGAACCACGTTTGCCTGCTTGTCCTCGAAACCTACCCAGGCGCCCTGCCCGTTGCAGAGGGTGTTGTTCCAGTGTGGTTCCAACCAGTTTCTTGAGACTTCCGTTGCCCCGCCTTTGCCGAAGGCCGGAATATGGCATGATTGGCAAGCAACACGCGCAACATGCCGGTCAGGCTCGCTGCGTTTGCCCGAAGCAGCGTGCCCGCCGCCGGAATCCATGCCAGGATGGCAATCCACACAGGCCTTCACCGAGCCGCCTTCCTCGGGGCGCAGATCGATACCGCGGCCGGGGATCTCATGAGAAGTCGGTATATGGCAGCTTGAACAACTCAAGCCTGCGCCGCCTTTGGCAACAGAGGCCAGATGGACGTCTTCGGCGCTCGAGGGATCGTTCGTTGAAAGTCCGAGATCTCCCCGCTTCGTCCAGTCGCCGCCGCCTGCTTTCGCATGGCAGCTCAGGCAGGTGCTCGTCGTCGGCAGGTGCACACCTGCGATCAAGTCCGTCGCCGTCATGCCGGGCATGGCGTTCCAGTCAAACTCGACATAGAACTCACCGTTGGCATCCCGGGCAGAAGGAATATACGTCTTTGCCGTTCCCTGCCAGTCGACGACATTGATATAATTCGCCGAATCAGGCTCTGCGGCAAATTTCCTTTTATAGGCATCGTTGTGGCAGCGCAGACAGTCAATATCGGATGCTGTCATATTTTGCCACTTGCCCAGCGTCGGATGACAAGCGAGACAGGCCGCGCCGGCCAGTTCCGGGTTGGGGTAACTGCAGAAGGTGTTTATCTCGCTCAGTTTCTGGCTGTCGCCCGAGGTGTTCACCACGCTCGGAGCAGGAGTGGGCATCATGCCGTGAAGAGAATTCAAGGAATCAAAACCTTCGGATGCGTGGCATTCCAGGCACTTAGCCGTTACGTCTGCCGGCGTATTGAACGTACCGGTAACCGTATCATGCCCTCCACAAGTAATGCCATCGTCTACACTGCCATTGCAGTCATTATCCAGAGCGTCGCAGATTTCCGTGGTCGGCCCGACTTCGCCGACACAATCGCCCCAGGCTCCGCCAATACAGGTCTGGGTACCGGCCTGGCATTCACCCACATCGGAGCCACAGGCCCGGGTGTCATTTTCATTACATACGCCGCCGCAGGTTATGGCACTGCAATCTTTGTCTCGCGAATCTATCTTTCTGTCACAATCATTATCGATACCGTCGCAACAGGAGATGGCGTCGTTCTCCGGTCCTGTCGGCACACATGCCTCAGGTTTTGCCGCTTCGGCCGTATCGATCATTGGTGTTGCCACACCGAGTAAAAACAAAAAACAGAAAACACTAAACACGACAACGAGCTTCTTCATTTTGTTCTCCTTTGGATAGTAGAGTTCTCACTCTCGCAGTACTCGTCAGTGGTGTACAGCAGGTACTTTTGAACAACCTCCCGCCTCCTTTCCTGCATCCCCTTCTGTTCTGAAGAACAGGGCAGGGCGTGCATGTAAGTAAAACCACCGGGCAACAAAAAAAGCCTTCCTGTCAAACGTCTCGTGAAAAGACGTCTGGCAAGAAGGCTTCATGACCTTCTTCAATTGTTTACTGCCCTCATGAGCAGCAGGGAAAGAGCGACTTCAAATTCTGGCTATTGAATCTTCTAAACAAGCAATTTTCGTGCCTACCGGTAACTTGTTAATAATATTCGAAACTATATTGCGTGAGGCGCGTCAGCTTGAGCGCATACGCGCAGGGGTGATGAATTTCGCTCAACCAATCGCTATTGCTGAGTAGAGAAAACAATAAAGTGACTATTTGCATATGAATGCCTGTTGTTGGACCGACTGGGAACAACGACGTCATCATATCCATTCGGCGTTTCCAGCCCATCGGAATCTTCAGAAAAGCGGATCCAGCTCTTCTCCCTGGCTGATAATATACTCAGAGAAAACGGTTCCCGTCATTAGGGTCCGTAGAGGACTTGCACCTCCACGTGATTGCGCCCTACCGGCGCGCCATCAAAAAAAAGGGGCCGTCCCAAAGGGGATAGCCCCTTACTTGTTTCACCGTAAGAACATTACGTTTTAACGAGTAACGTAACAGTTCCCTATTACCTGACTCACCCGACTACTATCTATCCCTACATTCACCGGCCCGGTTGCTCCAGTAGCAATTCGGGTCATCGTCACAAGGAGCTTCTTGTGTGTAGTCGCTGCATGATAGAGGCGCCGGAGGTGGTGGTGTGCTTCCGCCGCCGCCGTCGAATGTATGACAATCGGTACAGGTTGTTTCCATGGTGCCATGGTCAGCCTCAGCATGTTTTTCGTGCAGCTTTTGCGGATCGTCGTACGTTTTCCCACTATGACAGTTGTTGCAGAGACCGTCTTTGGTCGGGGGCTCCACCCAGCCCGTCGGCTCCGTCGTATGACAGCCGACGCAGCCCTTGCCCATCTCCTCGGCATGCTTGTTATGCATGTCTCTCCAGCTCATGCTTTTCGCACTATGGCACAGGGTACAGTCCTTTACCTTGGCCGGCCAGGTGTGATAACCGAGAGCCCCAAAATCAACCGGTCCGTACTTTGCCGGAGTCTCGCCGCTCGAGTCATGACAGGTAGCACATTGTTTCGCTTTTGACTTCGGCGCAACACCATGGGCGATCAGCATTTCAGCTTCCGCATCAACCATCGTGTAGGTGCCCGTCATCCCGAAATCCGCCATACCCCTCTGGACGGCCTGGTCGAAATCACCGGTCATGAACATCCACATAATCTCCGGCGGCACTATCTCGCCACTCTCATGCAGCGGCATAACGCTAAAGTGTCGCTTAATAGGAACGATGCTGGACTTGCCGTCAAAAGGGTTACCGTTAGCAGCAGCCATATTATACACGCCCTGGCTGTCGGCAGTTATGGTCTCACCGACATTGTAGACCGATGAAGTACCGTCAAACCAGACATATTCCGGCTTAACAAAACTCTCTTTGATCTCCTCACCGACAAAGCCACCTTGGCCGGAACAGAAGCCGGAGTTCCAAGTCGGAACAAGCCAGTCACGGGACATCTCCGTTGCACCGCCCTTACCAAAGGAACGGATATGACAGACCTGACAACTCACCTGGCCATTGGCATGGCGGTTCAATGTACTGTCACTATGTGGCGACGAAGTATGGCAGGCCTGACAGGTTGGAGCAGGAGCCTCGGTAGCACGTAAATCAATGCCGCGCCCCCCTACGGTGTGGCTGCTCTGGGTCGAGTGGCAGGCAGCACAGGTAAGATCGGCACCATTTGGCGACATATGCACATCCTCATCCACAGTCGGATTGGCTGTACTCAGTCCCATATCGCCACGCTTGGTCCAGTCTCCACCACCGGCCTTGGCATGACAGCGAAGACAGGACTGCCTGGTGGGCATATGGACGGTCCGTGCCAGCTCCACCATGGTTGTTCCTGCCGGCATCTTGTTAAAGTCCGGTACACTGGTGTAATTCCCCTGCGCATCGACCTTACCAAAGACATAGGTCTTTGTCTCGCCAAGGACATTGGTCACGGTTTCGGTGTTATTCGGATCGGTAACAACGGTCCGCTGATAGGTGTCGTTATGACACATCAGACAGTCCACGTCGGTAACTTCAGGAGGATGCGGAGCATTGCCGTCTGCGCGGACATGGCAGCTGAAACAGGCACCTTTGGACGACATGGCATAGGTACAGAAGGTGTTGATACCCTTTGCACCCTTACCAAGATTTTCACCGTTGGTGTTGGTCAGGTCAGGGGTGGGCCCGCTCCACTGCATGTGCAGACTGCCCAGCATCTCCTCAGCCTCTACCTGGTGACAACTGATACAGGTGGCCGGGCCGTCATAGGACTGGATGGACTGATGGGCAATGTGCCCGCCACCACCGGTACCAGCACCGGTGGAGTGAGCTGCAAGCATCACTGCCGTTGCAAGCACAATATTCATGTTTGTTGTCCTCCTTTTTGAGGTTATATTTCTGTAAAAGCCTCTCCACAGAATTCCTGAAAATATAAACTAAGGATTTGCAACAAAAATGCCAGTTATTATTTATAAGTTTTAAGACCGTCGTCCTTGGTTTAACCAGATTACAAACTAATAAGGAATTGCCTAGAAGGTATACTGCACTCTCAGGGCAGGGAATTTTATATATTTATTACGCTAGCATGGCTGCACAGGAAACAAAAAACAATGCTGTTGCTCGCATAATTTTCATTTTCAGCCTCCCTCCTTCTCAAAACTTGAATCTCTGTGATGCTTTTTACCGACAGAAAATGAATTACCATTTCGGAATATACTTACAAAGTATAATCTATATGGCTGACATGCGCATTCTAAACATCAATCAATGCCCTGATAGCCGGGAGGTAACCTGAGAGGTGATTTTGAGGAATGTCCCTCGAAAAAAATTAACTTAGGGCTCACTCAAAAATAACTTCGTAATTATGAGGTGACAATGGGACATAGATTTTGGCAAGCCGCAGATGGCAAAAACGCAGTAATAGCAGCGCTCTTTCGAGTATTT
>DMKB01000153.1 GCA_003454665.1 Nitrospiraceae bacterium
GATGAACAGGATAAAACCGGATAAGTGATTTCTTACATCCTGCTAATCTTGTCAATGCTGTCTAATATCTGCCCTGCTTTTGGAATTTATTCTTTCCATTTTTGTGACTGATTCTCACTTTCGCCCATTGGCGAGAATCTAATTTCGTATTCACGAACAGCCGACTGAACTATCCTGTTAATCCTGTCTAAAGCCTTCCTCATTCCCTCACCATCTCGGCCACGCACTCGATATGATACGTATAGGGAAACATGTCCACGGGTTCGAGGCGGTCGAGGCGGAAGCCGAAGAGATGAAAGTATTTCAGGTCCCGCGCCAGTGTCGCTGGATTGCAGGACACGTAAATGATCTTTTGCGGCACAAAGGCGAGGACACGCTCCAGGGTCTTGATCGTGGCGCCTGCCCGGGGCGGATCGAGGACGACCACGTCGGCGCGCATCTTCCGCCCGATGAGGGTCTTTAATCCACGCTGCAGATCATCGGCGATGAACTCCACGTTCATCACGCCGTTCTTCGTTGCATTCTCCCTGGCATCGTCCACCGCTGAATAGCCGGACTCTATGCCGACCACGGTTTTTGCCTGTTTCGCCAGGGGAAGGGTGAAGTTGCCGATGCCGCAATAGAGGTCCAGGACGGTCTCCGGTCCCTTCAACCCGGCAATGTCCATGACTGCGCGCACCATGTTCCTGTTCTGCTCCCAGTTCACCTGAAAGAAATTTCCCTCTGTTGTCTGAAATTCCAGTCCGTCAAGTTCAAGGGTCAGATGATTCATGCCGAGTGAGAAGGCCCGCTTGTTGCCGGCAAAGCCCGTGAGGCCGACGATCTCAGGCACTGTTTCCTGAAGCCCCTTGAAAAAACCTTCCATAGGCGGGTACTGCTTCTGCTCGCGAAAGAAGAGGACATGCACCTCGCCGGAGGGCGCTGCGTTTATATGGATTTCATTGAGCTCGGGCAGAAGCTCCGCCATGCCTCTGATCCCTGCCAGCGCCTTGTTGATGACGGGATGGAGCAGGAACGCGTCTTCCATCTCTATTAATGTATAGGTCCCCTGGCGGAAAAAGCCGATCCGCTGTTTCCCTGCAGACGTACGGACGTTGAGCTGGGTACGGAGGCGGTAGTGGTCAGTCCGGGGCGATGGAATGATGGGAAGAAAGCGCTTCGGCGCGATGCCGGCCATCCGGCTGAGAGTTTCGAGGAGGATCTCCTCCTTGAACCGGAGCTGCGCAGGGTAGGCGATGTGGGGCCACGTCGCGCCGGTGCACTGCTCCTCTCCCGAGCACGGCGGCTCTATGCGGTCCTTCGAAGGACTGATAATGCTGAGAAGCTCTGCCTCGAAAAAGCCCTTCTTCTTCCTGGTGATCACCACTTCGGCGCGCTCCCCGGAAATAACGCCGGGAACGAAGAGGGACTGGCCCATGGCGAGCCTCGCCAGGCCTTTTCCGCCGTGGACGAGCTTCTCTATGTCGACTTCTATGGGTTTGCCCATCATCCGAGGATTTTCTTGATCGTATCACGAAAGGAGGCCATGTCGGAAGATTTGACAATGTATGCCTCGGAACACCAGCTGCCGAAGTCCTGCTTGTACTCTTCGTAGGCCGATGCAATGATCACCGGAAGGGTTTTGTCTTTTTCCTTCATTTTCCGGAGGGTCTCGATCCCGTCCATTCCCTTCATCCGCATATCGAGGGTGACGAGATCGAACTTTGTTCCATCCATCGCGGCCAGGGCCTCCGCACCGCCGGGGACGCTCGTGACCTCAAACCCCATATCTTCCAGCTCTTCCTGGTAGAGCTGGCGGATATGCTCTTCGTCGTCTACAACGAGAATCTTTTTCATGAAAACCTCCTTAAGAAGTCTGATATATTGTCAAAAGTTTTGCCACAGAGCACACAGAGCACACAGAGGACTTCTTAAAAAAATAGTACACACGTTCTCAGTATTTCTAAATAAACTTTTTTGTCTATTTTATTTTTCTTCTCTCTGCTTTTCTCTGCGCTCTCTGTGGCTAAATGTCCTTTACGGGTTTCGTTGCCCCTACCCGTTCTTCGTGACCTTCTCGTCTCCCGTGCCGTCCTTATTCCCGTCAGCAGGCAGCCTGATCGTAAACACCGTGCCGCCGGTCTTCCGGTTCCGCGCCTTGATCGTGCCGCCGTGCGCCTTGATGATCCTCTGCGTGATGGGCAGGCCAAGCCCCGTGCCCTGGGCCTTCGTGGTGTAGTAGGGGTTAAAGATGTTCCCCATGGCTTCGCCGGAGATGCCGAGACCGGTGTCGCTGATCTCGATGACCGTTGCCTGTCCATTGGGCACCGGATAGGTCCGGACAAACAGTGATACTCCCTCTGCCATGGCTTCCATGGCGTTCGTGATCAGATTGATGAGTGCCTGCCGGATGTGCTGCGGGTCCACCCAGAGCGGCTGGAGGGACGGGGAAAAGTCCTTGGTCAGTGTGATCTTCCGCTGCGCGAGTTCATCTTCGTAGAGGGCGAGGATCTCGCCGGTGACAACGTTGATGTCGACCTCCTGTGACTGCGGGGTAACATCCTTTATATACGAGAGATTGTCGTTGATGATTCCTTCGAGGCGAAGGGCCTCGCTCAGGATGATGTCGATGTACTTTTTCGTGTCCTCGGATTCGATCTTTTTCACGAGGCGCCGGGCGAACCCGGCGATGGAAATCACGGGATTGCGAATCTCATGGGTGATTTCGGCCATCATGGTCCCGAGGGCCGCCATGCGCTCGGACTGGACGATCCGCTGCTGCATGGTGAGCATGTCCTTGCTCAGGGTCTCGAGGTTCGAATGGATGATCGCATTCTCGATCGCCAGGGCCGCCTGGTTCGCGAACATCGTTAGATACCGGATGTCCCGGTCCGTGATCGGCCGCTTGGTGAACAGGTTGTCGACGAGAATGGCCCCGATGGCCCGGCCTTTTGCCACGAGGGGTACGGTGGCAAAGCTCGCGAGGCCCAGAAGCTCGCAGAGCTCACGGTTCACCAGCGGACAGGAGGGCGCATCTTCGATGTTATAGGGCTTTTTTTCAAGGACCGTCAGGGCAAGAATACCGTTGTCCGGCTCCAGGATGACCCGGATGCCCTTCGCGAGGTCATTGAACTCACGGTCCGTGTGCTTGAAGGGCTCGCCTGTCTCTATCCAGTCCAGCAGGCTTGCCCGTCTGCTCGAAACAGCGGTCCAGGCCTTTTCCGCCTCTTCCCAGTCCCTCGGTCCGACGCCCATCATCCCCTGCAGCGTGTTCGTGCGGTCGTTTGTCAGCAGGAGGACTGCCCGGTTGAAAGCGAGCCCGCTGCCCATGGTCGCGGCTGTCAGGATGATCCTGAGCAGTTTGTCAAGATCCAGGGTGGTGCTCATTGCGTTGCCGATATCGTACAGAATGGAGAGCTTTTCCGCCCGGGTGCGCGTG
>DMKB01000352.1:0-671 GCA_003454665.1 Nitrospiraceae bacterium
TGCCGCCAGGCTCCTGAGCGATGCGAAGCGGGACGTTCCGATTCTCGGCGTCAATCTCGGCAGTCTCGGTTTCATGGCAGAGCTTTCTCTGGACGAACTGTATGACCACCTGGAAAAGGTGTTACTGGGCAGGTTCGAGGTCGAGGAGCGGATGATGCTCACGGCGAGCGTCATTCGCAGCGAGAAGAACGTGGCACGCTACTCGGTGCTGAATGATGCGGTCATCAACAAGGGGGCCTTGGCCAGAATGGTTGAGCTCGAAGTCTCGGTGAACGAGAGCCACCTCACGACGATAAAGTCCGACGGCCTTATCGTCGCAACGCCGACGGGTTCCACGGCATACTCGCTTTCCGCCGGCGGGCCGATCATTCATCCCGTGATCCACTGCTTCGTGCTCACGCCGATCTGTCCGCACACACTCTCGAACCGGCCGATCGCCCTGCCCGATACCGTGACCGTTGCGGTGAAGCTGCTGTCGCGAAGCGAGGATGTGGCGCTTACCCTCGACGGTCAGACCGGATTCACCCTCGAACGGAACGACCGCGTGGAGATAAAGAAATCGAGATATAAACTGAAACTCATCAAGCACCCCGTGAAAGACTACTACGAGATCCTCAGGGCAAAACTGAAGTGGGGGAAATAGGGACAGTTCAAAGTGCAAAGTTCAGAGT
>DMKB01000352.1:699-4942 GCA_003454665.1 Nitrospiraceae bacterium
CAAGATTAACAGGATTTTAAAAAGCCATTTATTGGGTTTTATCCTGTACATCCTTTACATCCTGTCAAAAAAAGATTGGGTTCCGGGTTGTCCGGGTTAGGGTTAAACGGATGAACGATATACAACGCGAATTTCTGGAGCTTGTGGCGGACGTGCGGACACACGTCGAGTTTCAGAAAGCCCTCGGCGTAACAGCCATAGAGCTTTCTTCCGAAGAGGCCGGCGAAGCACCGGTCAGTCCTCACAGCAACGAGCCCCTTTCTGCCAAGGAGGTTTCTCCGGGTGCGGAAGGCCCTCAGTCCCCGGCCCTCGACGCGGTACGGCAAGAACTCGGCGACTGCACCCGGTGTAAACTCCATCAGGGCAGGAAAACCCTTGTCTTCGGAGAAGGAAATCCTGATGCTGCTCTGGTATTTATCGGCGAAGGGCCGGGCTTTGAGGAAGACCAGCAGGGAAGGCCCTTCGTGGGAGCGGCCGGAGAGCTTCTGACAAAGATAATCGAGAAGGGCATGAAACTCCGGAGGCAGGATGTCTACATCTGCAACATCGTAAAATGCCGGCCAGCGGGAAACCGGAATCCCGAGCCCGATGAGATCGAGACCTGCGTGCCCTTCCTCAGGAAGCAGCTCCAGGCGATCAAGCCGAAGGTGATCATCGCCCTGGGCAATGTCGCCGCCAAAGCACTCCTGAAGACCACGGAAGGGATCTCGAAAATCCGCGGTACCTGGCAGACCTACGACAATATCCCGCTCATGCCCACGTACCATCCTGCCTACCTCCTTAGGAACCCGAGGGACAAGGCGCTGGTGTGGGAGGATATCAAGCAGGTGATGGCGGAGTTGGAGAAAATACAGAAAGGATAGAGAACAGGAGACAGAGGACAGACAACAGACTACAGAGGACAGACAACAGACTACAGAGGACAGACAGCAGAATACAGACTAACGATATCAATTGTCTACACTCTGCCTTTTGTCTCCTGACTCCTGACGACTGTTTCCCAAACTGCTATGGACCGACTCTGGGCACCCTGGAGAATGAGGTATATCCTGAAGAACAAGGAAAACAGGCAACGGAAGAAGGGCGGCTGCTTTCTCTGCGACGCGCTGGGCGCGGACAATGACCGGAAGAATTACATCCTTTTCCGGGGTCGTCATTCCTGGGTGGTGATGAATATCTTTCCCTACAACAATGGCCATCTCCTTGTCGTACCAAATTCCCATGTTCCGGATTTCAACGGCCTGTCATCAGAGGAGCAGGTGGACCTCATGAAATTTACGCAGGCATCCATCAATATCGTCAAGGAGGCAATGGAGCCCCAGGGCTTCAACGTCGGCATCAACATAGACGCCGCTGCAGGGGCCGGCCTTCCCGTGCATATGCATATCCAGATCGTACCCCGCTGGACGGGCGACTCGAGTTACATCAGCGTCTTTCATGATACGCGCGTCTTTCCGGAGATGCTCGACGAAACGTATGAGCGGCTGAAGCCGTATTTTGAGAAACTCAGGAGTCAGGAGCCAGTAGCCAGTAGCCAGGAGTCAGGAGACAAGATCAGTAGACAGGATCAAAGAACCAGGAGCCAGAAGGCAGGGAACAGGTGAGCGGATGGAGAGACCGCCGGCAAAATGTTTTGAAGACCTGATAGTATGGCAGAAAGCACATCAGTTGGTCTTATCTGTTTACCGGATCAGTGATTGTTTTCCACAAAAAGAAACATACGGCCTGGCTTCTCAATTGAGGCGCGCTGCGATCTCGATTCCCGCGAACATCGCGGAAGGATTTAAGAAGCGAACGAAGGCGGATTAAGCGAGATTCATGAATATTGCTTAGGGTTCTCTTGAGGAATGTCGCTACTATATGATTTTGACAAAGGACTTGAATTTTGCTGATAGTACGGAGCTCTTGACCCAGCTTGCGGAAGTGAGTAAATTACTGGACGCATACACTTCTTCCCTTCTGGCTTCTGGCTCCTGACTCCTGCATTCATACTATGCCCGACCTTACCCCCCTCATGAAGCAATACCGCGACATCAAGCGGCAGCACCTGGACGCGATCCTGCTGTTCCGCATGGGTGACTTCTACGAGATGTTCGACCAGGATGCGGTGACGGCCTCGAAAGTCCTCGAGATCACCCTCACGGCCCGGAACAAGTCAAAGGGCATCGAAACGCCGCTCTGCGGCTTCCCATACCACGCAGCCGAAGGCTACATCGCCAGGCTGATACGCCGGGGATTCAAGGTCGCCGTCTGCGAGCAGGTTGAAGACCCGAAGCTCGCCAAGGGGATCGTGAAGCGCGAAGTCATCAGGGTCGTGACGCCCGGGACAATCCTGGACAGCAACCTCCTCGACGCAAAGGACCATAATTATCTCGCCGCTCTTTTTCCCGCAAAGGACGGTTTCGGTATCTCCTTCCTCGATATCTCTACGGGAGATTTTTCCGTGGCCGAGATCGCGGGAGGAGACAACCTGGCGGAACTCGATACGTTCCTGTCCCGCTTCACTCCCCGCGAGATCCTGCTGCCGAAAGGACAAGAACAGCAGCCTGCGTTCATTGCGCTGCTCAAACAATATACTCAGGCGATCAATAGGGCAGAGGATTGGACCTTCGACAGTGAGACAGCGAGCCGGACACTCCTTGAGCACTTCAAGACGACCTCCCTCGACGGCTTCGGCTGTTCGGGCATGGCCCTCGGGATTCCCGCTGCCGGGGCTGCCCTTCGCTACATCGAGGAGACCCAGAAGACAGGCCTTACGAACATCGTCCGGATAAAGGCCTTCCAGGCCCAGGACTTCATGCTCCTCGACGTCTCGTGCCAGCGGAACCTGGAGTTGGTGAAGAACATCTACGACGGATCAACAAAGAACACCGTGCTCAGCACCATCGACAATACCGGGACCGCAATGGGCGGCAGGAAGCTGCGGGAGTGGCTCCTGAATCCCCTCATGGACATCGGGGAGATCAACGCCCGCCTCGACACCGTCGCTGAGCTGCAGGAGGGCCACCAGCTCCGTGAGGAACTCAAGACAGCCTTCGGCACTGTCTATGATCTCGAACGATTGATCAGCCGCGTATCCCTCGGCGTCGCGAATGCCCGGGACCTCATCGCCCTGAAACTCTCCGTTGCCAACTTCCCGCATATCAAAGAGACGCTCACCGGCTGTACGTCAGGCCTGCTGAAAGGCATGCGCAGGGAATGGGACGACCTCGATGACCTCCTTCAACTTATCGACAAAGCCGTGTATGATGACCCGCCCTATACGCTGCGCGAGGGCAGGCTGATCAAGGCAGGATTCAATAAAGACCTGGACGACCTCCGCTCCCTCAGCTCTGAAGGCAAGGGGTTTATCGCTGGGATCGAGGGCAGGGAACGGGAACGGACGGGGATATCGTCCCTCAAGGTGAGCTACAACAGGGTCTTCGGATACTATATCGAGGTCACGAAGACGAAGCTCGGGAACGTTCCTGAGGACTACATCCGCAAGCAGACCCTGGCGAATGCCGAGCGGTTCATCACGCCTGAGTTGAAGGAATACGAGGAAAAAATACTCGGCGCCGAAGAAAAGATCCTCGATATGGAGTACCGTCTCTTCCAGCAGGTGCGGGAAGAGGTGGCCAACGAGACCGTCAGGATCCAGGACATGGCCCGCAGGATCGCGGTCCTGGACTGCCTCGTTTCCCTGGCCGAGGCAGCGGCGAAGAACGGTTATTCCCGTCCCACGGTGACGGACAACGATACCCTGAAGATCGTCGAGGGCAGACATCCCGTGATCGAGCAGCTGTCCTTCGAAGAACGCTTCGTGCCGAACGACACGCTGCTGGACTGCGGCGAGAACCAGCTCGCCATCATCACCGGGCCGAACATGGCGGGAAAATCAACGTACATGCGCCAGGTCGCTCTCCTGGTGATCATGGCGCAGATGGGCAGCTTCGTGCCGGCCCGGGAGGCGGAGATCGGCCTCGTCGACCGCGTGTTCACCCGCGTCGGCGCCTCGGACTTCATCACCCGCGGCCAGAGCACCTTCATGGTAGAGATGAACGAGACGGCGAACATCCTGAACAACGCCACGGACAGAAGCCTCATTATCCTCGACGAGATCGGCAGGGGCACGAGCACCTTCGACGGCATCAGCATCGCCTGGGCCGTGGCCGAGCATATTCACTCGACAATCAAGGCCAGGACACTCTTTGCCACGCATTATCACGAACTGACGGAGCTTGCCCTGACCATGGAGCGGGTG
>DMKB01000096.1 GCA_003454665.1 Nitrospiraceae bacterium
ATAGCATTCATGCACCAGTTCCGTGCAGTACACGTTTCCGTTCTTCGCCTTGAAACGGTAGTCATACTCCGTTTTTTTCCGGGCATGTTTTGTTGCGCATGCTATGGCCGTATCAATGAGCCCATCAGCGGCACTCTTGACGCGCAAGACCGAAACGCTGTCGGTCCTGCAGAACGTGAGGATATCTTCCTCGATAACGCCTTTGCCTACTGCGTGTATCACGCTGTCATGACCGACGAATAATCCCGCATGGCCCCAGAAGCCGGGAGTAAAAATCGTATTCAGGAATCCGTCATATCTCCGCAGCATGATATCGCCCCGCTGCACGACGTTCAGAATTTTTCTTACTTCCTTTCCTTTGACTTTATGATGGGCCGGTTTATACGTAACCCAGAGAGGAAATTTGTGCAGGTAGATATTGCCCGTCACCTTGATGAGCCACGCCGGTAATTGCAGTCCCATAACGTCTCCTGTGGTTTGAACGGTGGTAATTCCCCCCATGGATCCCGCGTTCTGAGTGGCTGTTTCATTTCGGCGATCCTCTCCACGCTTGTATATCCTACTGCTTGTCAGTATAATATAAAAAATGTCCATTGGCAATCACAGAATAGTCACTCCGCCGCAGCTCACGCATGCCGGCATACAGGACGCCGAGCAAGCGCTGAAGAATCTGGACCTGCTGCAGAGCGCATTCGGTCGCGATCAGTTCGGTGAATTTCTTCCTCCTTTTCTGCATGCCCTTGCCGGTACGGCGGATCCTGACATGGCGCTGAATAACGCCGAGCGTTTCGTGAGCGGACTTGAGGACAAAGCAGCATTTTTGTCTCTCTGCCGCACGAACGCCAACCTCGTTACCTCCTTGATGACGATTTTCGGCGCGAGCAGGTTTCTGTCTACCTATAGTGCCTCTGCCGCTCCGGTTGTCCTTGAGGCTCTTCACAATCCCGACTATCTTACCGGCCCTGCCGACAAAAACCATTTTTCCGGTCGACTGGCCATGCTGAAAGCCCCGGTGGAGCAGGATGCCGATTTTTATCGGGTGCTCAGGACATTTCGGAAGCAGGAGATGCTCAGGATTGGCCTGAGAGACCTGCTCGGCAAGGCGGACCTCCAGGAAACGGTGCAGGAATTATCCGGTCTTGCAGAGGCCTGTCTGCAGGCCGCGTACGAATGGGTCGATGGCAATCTCAGGAAAAAGCACGGTACGCCGCGGTCCACCGGACCGGACGGATCGCCGGCGGGATTCGCTGTCATCGCCATGGGCAAACTCGGCGGAAGGGAGTTGAACTTCAGTTCCGACATTGACCTGATGTATGTCTATTCCGCAGACGGTGAGACCGGGGGGATTTCGTCCTCCAGTGGGAGCATGTCCGGCATCATAACCAATCATCAGTATTTCACAAAACTGGCTGAAAAACTTACTTCTGCTATCGGCGGGAAAACCGAAGACGGTTTTGTCTTCCGCGTTGATTTGCGGCTCAGACCTGAAGGCCAGCGGGGCCCGCTGGCACAGAGCTTGAACGGCTACGAGATATACTACGAATCCTGGGGGCAGACATGGGAACGGTCGGCGCTGCTCAAGGCACGACCCGTAGCCGGAGTCGAATCCGTTGGCAAAGAGTTCATGGAACGGATCGGGCCCTTCGTGTACCGGAAATACCTTGATTACGGTGCCATTGCTGAAATCAAGGAAATGAAAAAAAGGATAAATGCGGCGGTGCATCAGAAAGGCGCCATGTTCCGGGATGTGAAGCTTGGGTATGGCGGTATTCGCGAAATTGAGTTTGTGATTCAGGCCCTTCAGTTGATGCACGCTGGCCGGGACCGGGGGCTCCGGGTAAACAATGCGTTGAAAGCCCTGCACGTTCTTTCCCAGAAAGGACTGATTTCACACCAGGAGCACGAATTGCTCTCGAAAGCCTACATCTTTCTCAGAACCGTCGAACACCGTATCCAGATCCTCGACGACCTCCAGACGCAGACGCTTCCGACGGACGAGCTTGGTCTGCGTACGCTCGCGCGGCGGAGCGGCTCTGTAGAGCGGGGAAAGGAGACAGGGTCGTTCCTCCGGGATTACCATGAACACACCCGCGCGGTCAGGAACATCTATGATGACCTGTTTGCATTTACCGAGGAGGAGCCTGTCGCAGAGAGGGGAGGGAGAAGTTATGCATTTCTCCTGGATCCTGAAACGAGTGAGCACGATGCGATGAATGCCCTCAGGCAGCACGGTTTTCGAGATTCGGCGAGAGCCTACCGAAACCTGATGCTCCTTCGGGAAGGCACGGCTTTCGTGCACCAGACACCGAGGAGCCGAAAGGCCTTCGGTGAAATGTTTCCGGCGCTTTTCGAAGAGCTCGTTGCCTCTCCTGACCCGGACATGGCCCTGAACCACCTGGAATCCTATCTTGCTGCTCAGGATTCCTGGGATGCTTTGCAGTCGATCATAGAGCAGGACCGGCTTGTCGTAAAAATTATGATCGGCATTTTTTCCAACAGCGATTATTTCTCGAGGATGCTTGTGAGCGCTCCGGCGCTTCTCGAAGACCTGCTTGATGCGAGCAGGTCTGCCGGCGTAGGGACGAAAGCCGATTTCTTTTCAGGCCTCACCGCTGCCATGGAAACAGGGGATGTTCTGTCGGAAAAACTCGATGCCCTTCGACATGTCAAGCACCGTGAGGAAATACGGATCGGCATGGCTGATCTTCTCTCCCGTTTTCCCACTCCCGTTGTGTCCCGAATGCTTTCGAAACTCGCGGAAGCGTGTCTCACCGCGTCCCTCGATCTTGCAGCGGCTGAAACTGCACGGCGATACAACCGTGCCGACAGCTGGACTGGTCTTGCGGTCGTCGGCGTCGGAAAACTCGGCGGGAGAGAGATCACGTATGCCTCGGACCTCGACATCCTGTTCGTGTACGCTGAAGATCGTTCCGGCACGCCGCCAGAAGGGCTTACGGTCTTCGAGTACTCCAGCAAAATAGCCGAAAAAACCATCGCCTACCTCACGACGATGACCCGCGAAGGATTTGCCTATCGCGTGGACACCCGGCTCCGTCCAACGGGATCCAAGGGGCCGCTTGTTCAAAGTATTGCGGCCTTTCGAGACTACTATTCCTCTCTTGCCGAGACCTGGGAGCGTCAGGCATTGGTCAACGCACGATTTGTGGCCGGAGATGCCGATGTTGGACGGGAGTTCATTGCGAGTCTCGAGGATCTGGTGTACCAGGATGCCGCGCCTGCTGCGCTTGCGCGAGACGTCCGCGATATGCGCATGAAAATGGAGCATGAAATCGGCAAGGAAGACGCGGCACACTTCAATATCAAGCAGGGGACCGGCGGGCTCGTTGATATAGAATTCATCGTTCAGTATCTGCAGCTCCTGCATGGAAAGAGCCATTGCCGTGTCAGGATCCCGGGTACGTATAACGCTCTCCGGGCGCTCCAAAAAAACAAGCTCATCGCCCCAGATGATTATCGGACCCTGGAGCAGGCCTATCTCTTTTTTCGCCTCCTGGAAAGCAGGATGCGGATCGTCACGAACCAGGCGACGAACGATCTCACGAGAGATCCTGATCACCTGCGGCCCCTTGCGCGCCGTATGGGGTATGAGGATGATGCCGTTTCTGCCGGCCAGAAGATGCTGAACTCCTACGAGGAAGTGAGCCAGGAGGTGAGGGGGATGTTCGACAGAATTGTGCCGGAGAGCGGGAAGAAAAGCGATTGAGCAGGGCTGAAACAGTCGCCATAAAAGATTTTTATGGCTGGTAAGAATAAATTTATGGAAATGCCCGCCTGCATGACGATATTTTTCTTGACAACTTCTCACCTCTTATACTAGGATACAAAGCTGTTGCAAAAGTTAACACCTGATTACCTGACCCCGCGGCCGCAATCCCGCTCCAGCGGGGGACTGCTGCGGGATGTCGCGTTGTTCAATCACGCCCTGGCGTGACTGCTGGAGGGGCTCCACTGCATCGCTCATGTACGCTGTTCGTAACAGGCGCTGCGGTAATACATTTCTGTGAGGGAGGAAGTTATCGAGATGCTGCGTAGACATTCACGAGTCCTGTTGGTCTTTGCATTCCTGATTATGGTTCTTTTGTCAGCAAGCTTTGCATTCGCTTCATCAGGCATGTCCCCTGACTTGTCGCAGGCAGCTGCCGCGGCAACGGGTTCCACGATGCCCTGGTGGTTCTGGCCGTTGATCCTTTTCGTTGTAACCTTTGTCCTGGGAATTCTCGCTGTCCTCGGCGGTGTCGGCGGCGGGGTGCTCTTCGTGCCGATTGTGAGCGGCTTTTTCCCGTTCCACCTGGATTTCGTCAGGGGCGCGGGCCTGCTCGTGGCCCTGGCCGGAGCACTTGCAGCAGGTCCCGGTCTTCTGCGGAGGAACCTCGCGAGCCTCAAACTGGCAATCCCGGTAGCGCTCATTGCCTCGGCAGCGGCCATTGTCGGAGCAATGATCGGTCTTGCCCTTCCCGCGAATGTCGTGCAGATACTGCTCGGCGCCACGATCATGTTCATTGTGGTCATCATGGTCACGGCTAAAAAATCGGACTTCCCCGAGGTGCCGAAGCCGGATGCACTGGCACAGAGCCTGGGCATTATGGGAATTTACCATGAAGAATCGTCGGGCAAGAACATCGACTGGCGCGTGCACCGGACGCCGGCAGGCCTTCTCCTGTTCATCGTCATCGGCGTCATGGCCGGCATGTTCGGCCTCGGAGCAGGCTGGGCGAACGTTCCGGTCCTGAATCTCCTCATGGGGGCGCCCCTCAAGATTTCCGTTGCCACCAGTAAATTTCTGCTTTCCATAACAGACACGTCGGCTGCCTGGGTCTACCTGAATCAGGGCGCCGTGCTTCCGATGATCGTTGTCCCGTCTATTGTCGGAATCATGCTCGGTTCCCTCATCGGCGTGAAAATACTGGCCAAGACAAAACCAAAGGCCATCAAGTGGATCGTGATCAGTATTCTGTTCCTGGCCGCAGTGAGGGCGATACTCAAGGGTTTTGGTATTTAAGAAAAGGAGAAGGGAATGAGTGACAATAACGTAACCGTTGCGGAAGAGCAAGTAACATACGCGAATATCCTGAACGTCGGGATGTGGACCGGTCTGGCCCTCCTCGTCGTAATGTTTTTTATTTATATATCGGGGATCCTCCCGAGCCTGGTGGCGATCGAGGACCTGTCGAAGTACTGGCATCTGACGGCGAGCGACTTCCATAAGGAACTCGGCACCCCCATCGGCTGGGGATGGCTTGCTCATGTGGGCAAGGGCGACTATCTGAACTTTGTCGGCATCGCGATTCTCGCCGGCCTGACGATTGTTTGCTATATAGCCATTATGCCTGCCCTGAAACGGAAGAAGGATACGGCCTATCTGGTCATCGCTGTTCTGGAAGTTGTCGTTCTCACTCTCGCGGCGAGCGGTATCCTGCAAAGCGGGCACTAATATCATATGTCACAGAGAGGCAGGGCTCAGCTCCTGCCTCTCTGTGATCATTTTTTTCCTCAAGAGCTTTACCGTGGCCATCTGTGTATCCCGGTACTCCGGGATCCGTGGTTTCATAAGGCTTGGCTTTTTTCTTAGCGAGAAATTGACCTACCCCTTTTCCCTTGACAAGAACAGCTGCCCGTTATATCTTCCCCTATCATGTCTCCGTCTGGCCCGCAGAGCGATCTCGGCGTAATACTCACCCTCTGGAGCACGCTTCCCTTTGTTGGCATGCTGCTTTCCATCGCCTTCTTCCCCCTTGTGGCGCCGAAGTTCTGGCACCATCACTTCGGCAAGGTCTCGCTATTCTGGGCAGTAGCGATCGCCGTCCCCCTGCTCATTCTCTATCGAAGCGCTGCGCTCCATGAGTTCATCCACATTATGCTGGCTGACTATCTGCCTTTTATCATTCTTCTCGGTGCGCTCTATACGGTTTCCGGCGGTATCCTGATCCGCGGGACCCTGCGGGGAACGCCGATCGTGAATACGGCGATGCTCACCTTGGGCACGGTCCTGGCATCGTGGATGGGTACCACCGGCGCAGCCATGCTCCTGATCCGTCCTTTTCTCAGGGCGAACGCGGGGAGGAAGAACAGGACGTTCATGGTGGTCTTTTTTATTTTTCTCGTTGCAAACGTGGGTGGCTCCCTTACGCCCCTCGGCGATCCACCGCTCTTTCTCGGCTTTCTCCGGGGAGTACCGTTTTTCTGGACCTTCCAGTTGTTTCCCCATATGATTGTCGCGGCCGGAACACTCCTGGCCCTCTATTTTCTCACGGACCGGCACTTTTATAAAAAAGAGGGGAATACGTCACTTCAGGATCTCGACGTCAAGGAACCCTTGAAAATAGAGGGCGGGTACAACGTTATTTTCCTGGCGGGAATCGTCGGCGCCGTCCTGATGAGCGGGATTGTCCACTGGGGGGAGGTCTCGATCCTGGGCATTCACCGATCAGTGCAGGACGTGGTACGGGACGGCCTTCTCATCCTCATACCCCTCTGTTCCCTTATTGTTACCCCAAGGACACTGAGAGAAGACAACGCCTTTACCTGGTTTCCGATAAAAGAAGTGGCCATCCTGTTCAGCGGTATCTTTCTGACCATGATGCCCTGCCTCAAGATACTCCAGGCGGGAGAAGAAGGCGCGCTTGCCTTCGTCATAACCGCCTTAAAGGAGCCCGTTCACTATTTCTGGCTCACCGGCGTGCTGTCGGCCTTTCTCGACAATGCGCCGACCTATCTCACCTTTCTGAATTCAGCCCTCGGGGGATTGGCGTCGGGCGTTCCAGCATCGCAACAGATCCCGCTTTTGATCCAGGACAGTCCCTTATACCTCGTGGCAATTTCGGCGGGGGCCGTGTTCTTCGGCGCATTAACGTACATCGGCAATGCCCCGAACTTCATGGTGCGCTCAATCGCCGAGGAAGCGGGCACACCCATGCCCAGCTTCTTCGGGTATATGCTGAAATATTCGGTGCCGATTCTGGTTCCGGTTTTTCTTCTTATAACACTGATCTTCTTTCTCTAATACGACAAGGATGACTGCCATGAAGATAGAAAAAGTTTTATTTTCCACAAAGTTCAGGGTCCTCGCCTTTAAAGCGCTCGAGTCTCTCTTCGTGCTGAAGGGTGCCGGGCTCAAGGAGATCATCCTGTATCATGTCATCCCGAGAGACGAGGTGGGCTTTGTTCCCTTCGGCGGGTATCTCAAGGAAGAAGAAGAGCGGCTTCATGAAGAGGCCCGGATACGGTTTGAGGACTGGCAGAAGTCGTTGCATGCTCAGGGGATTGGGAGCAGAATCGTCATTGAGGTTGGGGACCCGGTTCCGAATATTCTGCATACCGCGGAGAGGGAAAACGTCGATCTTATCGTAATCGGCAAAAAGAAAAAAGTCGGCCCGGAACTGTCGTTTATGGGTTCCCGTACGCTCCAGATTATTACGCGGAGTAAAATACCCACCCTGGTCAGCAAATATATGGTTGAGTTCGAGCGGCAGGGAGAGCGGGTAACGCGAGTGAATAAGGATCAATTCAAACGACCGCTCCTCGCCACGGATTGGTGCGACCCTGCGGAACGGGCGATGGGTCTTCTTATGTCACTTTCCGGCATAGTCGAAAAAGCAGATATATGTAATATCATCGGGGTAAAGATTGCAAAGGATCTGGATAAGGACGCACTGCATCAGTGTGAACGAGAAAACAGGGATCGCCTGGCGAAGGATTGTGAGACGTTGCGGGCCTCGGGGATAGAAGCCGAACTGCACCTCGGCGCGGGAAAAAGTTACGAGGAAATCATCCGGATATCGAGGGCCGTCGATGCGAGCATGATCATCGTAGGGACCTCGGGAAAGAGCCGGCTGCACGAGATATTCCTCGGGAGCAACTCGCACAAAGTGGCTGAATTTTCGGAGTTGCCGACCCTGTTGGTTCCCTGATTCCATTATTAATGATGCAGCTTGATATGCTGCGGATAGCAAACTTTGGACTGGTCCATCTGCGACAGAGCACGATCGCCGCAGAAACTGCTGAAGGACTCACTCCCTCGACGGCTGTGATGTAGTCTGATTATAAAGTATTCACCTTGCCGCCAATAACACATATTCATTTCCTGTTCCCTGCGATGAATCGATGCATTGCACCACCAAAGCCGGCATGCGCGTTAAATTTAGTATTACTACATCATGTCAATTTATTGATATATATTGACATCCGGTATATTGTGAGATATTTTTTAACCAAGAGGGGGCCTGCATACTTTTTCCAGTAGTCACAATCGTTAATAATTCTCACCTCAGATTTATATTCAAATAACTGATTCCCGACAAAGCCGAACTCTTCGCAAGGAGGGGGCGGAAAGTGGCGGGTCTTCTGAATCGTGAAGATGGCCGAGCTGCCGAAGGATAATCCTTTGGTATGCTCGGCTTTTTTGTTGGAATACACTTGCGCAACGAATGAAACCAGTGGCGTGTATGCAATGAGTGATTTTACCTTCGGCATATGCGTGGTGAAAAATACCATTTTCAATCGATGGGAATAGTACCTTTACTTTTCTTATTAAGCGTAATAGAATTTTCTTAATCAAGAACAGGAGAAGGGGAGGTGCTGGTACAGGACCCATGCTGAACCTATCGTGGTGAGGTATTGGAATGAAGCCGGCGCTAGGCATTCAAATTTCAAGTTCAAGGGGGGAATACGAATACCATGAAGAGTAATATGTTTATAAAAGTACTTGCTATCAGTGCTGCCGTTGTCCTATCAGTTCTTACAGTAAACTCAATAGCTCTTGCTGTACCAGCTCTGCCTGATAAAGACTACACCCTTACGCAAGCTGACGGAACGACGATGTTTACGGCACGTCAGTGGGGTGATGAGTGGTCTAATGGGTGGGAGACGGGAGACGGATATTCCATCGTCTTCGACACAGCAACAGATAACTGGATGTATGCTGAGGTGGATGCAAACGGCTGGCTGATTCCATCTGCCCAGATTGTCGATGATGGCGCGCCTCCGGCTCCTTCCGAAGGCCTGCGGCCGTCGGGGAATGCGCTGGCTGCAATCAAACAGGCGCGGGCGACGCAGTTGTCGCGTTCGCTGTCAGCGCCGGTCACCGGCACAGCGAGCATACCGGTTCTTCTGGTAAATTTCGTGGGTACGACTACTGCGTTCACGACAACAGACTTTGCCACGCTACTGTTCGGTATCACGCAAAAGAATATGACTGACTACTACCAGGAAGTATCGTACGGCGCTTTTAGTGTAACAAAAGGCCCCGGTAATGTCGCAGGGTGGTATCAGGCACTTGACATTCCCGCCTACTTTGGAACGAATACCTCCAGCGGCGCTGTCCGTGACCAGTGGCCCGGAGATCTCGTATATCAAGCGGCAAAAGCGGCTGATGCCGTGAAATTCAATTTCGCCCCCTATGACAGCGACGGTGACTGTAAGGTGGACGTTGTTTTCATTGTCCATCAGGGCACTGGCGAAGAGGAGAGCGGCGTCACGACGGATATTTGGTCGCATAAGTGGAGTCTGAGCGGTGCTCATGGTGCTACTCCCCAAAGGAGCAACTACGGCCCTTATCTTGCCTTAAATAGCGCTGATCCATCCTGTCCGAACGGCTACGAAGTGGATGACTACATCCTGGTTCCCGAGCAATTGGTATCGTCGACCGCTATTCCAACCCAGTCGACGCTCGGTGTATTTGTTCATGAATACGGGCATGTGCTCGGCCTTCCTGATCTTTACGATGTTGACCATTCATCAGAAGGCATCGGATTCTGGGGGGTGATGGGAAAGGGAAGCTGGGGGACCACTTCTACCGGTAATCCAGGTGATAAACCTGTTCACCTGAGCGCCTGGAGTAAATACGCTCTCGGCTGGGTAACGCCCACCCGTGTTTTCGGAACACTCACGAATGAACAGATCGACGAAGCTACGGGAAGCGCTGATGTCTACCAGCTTTTGGCAGGGACACCGCCTTCCGGAGAATACTACCTTGTGGAAAACAGGGCGAAGACGAGATTCGACATAGGGCTTCCCTGGGAAGGGCTTTTGATATGGCACGTTGATGGTGATTTGATCGCGAACAAAATCAACTCCCATGATGTCAACACCGATGAATGCAATCCAAGCTTGTACCCTTGTCCCAATGATCATTACGGCGTGGCCCTCGTCCAGGCAGACGATCTCTGGCAACTGGAATCAG
>DMKB01000356.1 GCA_003454665.1 Nitrospiraceae bacterium
ACCGGGAATAATCGAAGTACATTGGTATCAGCTTGAAGCCGATGTGAACAATAACAAATAAAATGATAAACCAGATGAAGACCTTGACCTTGCTCCCGCCGCAATCATTCGCGAGAATACCCATATCATGATCCTCCCACCTGCTATCTGATCAAGCTTCCGATACGGCCCCACCGCACCCAGCTGTCATTACCATTCCAGGACCAGTAAATGATAAGGGCCCTGCCGAGGATCTTGTCGTATTTGACAAACCCCCATACCCTGCTGTCCGCGCTGTTGTCCCGGTTGTCTCCCATGACGAATACGTTGTTCTTCGGTACGATTACCGGACCGTAGTTCTCAGAGGATTGCTCACGGTAGTACTGAATGTGGTGGTTGACGGCGCCGAGGCGCTCCTCAAAGAGCTGTGCTTTATTGGTGAAGGAAAAGCCGCCATTTTTTTCATCATCACGATACCCTTGCTCGGTGAGCGCCACGGGCTGGTCGTTGATCATGAGTATACCGTCCGCGATCTGGATCTTATCGCCGGGCAGGCCAATAACGCGTTTTATAAAATTTTTCTTCTCGTCTCTCGGATACCGGAAGACGATGATTTCGCCGCGTTTCGGTTCTTTCCATGCAAATATCCTGGTATCCGTAAAGGGAATCCGGGGGCCGTAAACGAACTTGTTCACCAGCAGATGGTCGCCTATTTTGAGCGTCGGAATCATGGACCCCGACGGGATCTTGAAGGCCTCGAGGGCGAACTGCCGTATGAACAGCGCCACGACGGCAGCGATAAGAAAAGGCTCGACATATTCCCGGTAAATGCCCCCTTTCTTTCTCATTCCTCTGATGCCGTCCTGAATCCGGTGGAGAAATGTATCGTGCTTCGCGCTCCCGTTCTGTACTCCCTGTGCTTCAGCTTCTGACATCGATCCTCCCGGATTGATCTATCATGAATACAACACGTTTTCCCCTGTCCAGCAGGGCACTCTAGCGGACACGGCCATCGGGCTGTCCATCATCCATGACGGGCAATGAGAATAACGCTGCTACTCCATCTTAAGCACCGCGAGAAAGGCCTCCTGCGGAAGTTCGATGCTGCCCACCTGCTTCATTTTTTTCTTGCCTTCCTTCTGCTTTTCAAGCAGTTTTCGTTTTCGCGAGATGTCGCCGCCATAGCACTTGGACGTTACATTCTTGCGGAGCGGCTTGACGGTCTCGCGTGAAATGATCTTGGACCCGATCGCCGCCTGGATGATGACCTCATAGAGCTGGCGGGGAATAACGCTCCTCAGTTTTTCTGTCAGTTGTCTTCCACGGATCGCCGCCTTATCACGGTGCGTGATGAGTGACAGCGCGTCGACGGGCTCGCCGTTCAAGAGCATATCGAGCTTCACAAGATTCGATTCAACATTCCCACTCAGTTCATAATCAAGCGAAGCGTACCCCTTGGTAAGAGACTTGAGCCGGTCGTAGAAGTCCATCACGATCTCATTCAGCGGCAGTTCGTAACGAATCAGCACCCGGTCCTTCGTAATATAGCTGATCTCTTTCTGGACACCTCTTCGTTCCTGACACAACGCGATGAGCGGCCCCACGTAGAGCTCCGGCGTTATGATCGACGCAACGATATAGGGCTCCTCGATCCGCTGGATATCCTGGACGCTCGGCAGCCTTGCCGGATTGTCCACGAGGATGACTTCGCCGTTGTTCTTGGTGACCCGGTAGACCACCGTCGGCGCCGTCGGAATGAGCGCCAGCTTGAATTCCCGCTCGAGCCGTTCCTTGATGATATCCATGTGCAGGAGGCCGAGAAATCCACAGCGGAATCCGAACCCGAGGGCAAGTGAGGTCTCAGGTTCATAGCTGAAGGACGAATCGTTCAACCGGAGTTTTTCGAGGGCGTCCTTGAGTTCTTCATAATCATCGCTGTTTACCGGATAGAGCCCGGCAAAGACCATGGGTTTCACGTCCTTGTATCCGGGGAGGGGTTGTTCCGCCGGACGGTCCACATCCATGACCGTATCGCCGATCTTCGCGTCCGCCACGCGTTTGATGCCCGCGATTATGTAGCCGACCTCTCCGCACGAGAGTTCATCGGTTTTGAGCATCTTGGGAGTAAATACGCCGACGGACTGGACCTCGTGCACGGCCCCCGTCGAAAAAAGGCTGATTTTCTGTCCCGGGCGCACGGTACCGTCAACCACTCTCGCGAGAACCACGACACCCTGGTACGTATCGTACCAGGAATCGAAGAGCAGCGCCCTGAGCGGCGCATCAGCACCTCCCGTGGGGGGTGGCACGATTTTCACAATCGCGTCAAGAACAGCATCAGTGCCCTTCCCCTCTTTGGCGCTCGCCGGGATGGCGCCGGAGGAGTCGAGACCGATCACCTCTTCTATTTGCTTCTTCGTTTCATCGATATCCGCGCTCGGAAGGTCGATCTTGTTGATGACCGGAATGATCTCCAGGTTATGGTCGAGGGCGAGGTAGACGTTCGCAAGCGTCTGCGCTTCAACCCCCTGGGTGGCATCCACCACCAGGAGGGCGCCTTCACATGCCGCCATGCTCCGCGAAACTTCGTAGGTGAAATCCACATGGCCTGGCGTGTCGATCAGATTCAATATGTAATCCTGACCGTCCGAGGCTGCATACCGAAGATGGACGGCATGGGCTTTGATCGTAATGCCCCGCTCGCGCTCGAGATCCATGTCGTCCAGTACCTGGTCACTGCCCGCTGCCGCCATTTCCCTGTCCGAAAGCGCCCCGGTATACTCGAGAATCCTGTCGGCAAGAGTGGACTTGCCGTGATCGATATGAGCAATAATGCAAAAATTCCGTATCCGTTTATCTGCCATAACGCCTGAAAGGTGTTATTACCTCGTTAGGTTAAGTTACTCATAAGCCGCTCAGCGCCAGAAGGCAGGTATTCCGTCAAAAAATACCGTCCCCTCGTGAGCCCAAACCCAGGTTCACCGGGGCCGTCACGATCCAGGTACACCCCTCCGGTAACTATCGAAAAAGTAAAGGGGATTGACCACGCCCTAGAATTGTTTATTTTAACATATTGAAAATTAAATGTAAACAAGATTATTATTCACATTTGAGGGAGGTGAAATGCCCGCAGTGGAGCTCCTCCGGTCCCGCTTAGAGTGGGACCGGAGGGGGGACGGTCGCGGGGTGACGAACGTATCAATTACAACGTGATGGCAAGATAGAGCCAGTTCGCAAGTAGGAGAACGAAGGCGCCGGCCCTCACGAGGCCCTTTTCGCCCTCTGAAAAGATAAAACCTGCTCGCGGAATACCAAACAGCAGGGTAATGAGGCTGTAAACACAAGAAAGCAGGACAACAATAACCGTCAGGGAGATCAGGGGGTTCATGCTCAATGACTCCATGAGATGTCCCTGAGACAGATGCTCGAGTGATCGGGTAGATCCGCACGTCAGACAGGGTATGCCCGTAAGACCTTTGAACACACAGGCAGGGAGAAACGCAGTCACCGGCAGAAACCTTCCCGCGGCGAGCATCAACAGAACGATCACACCATAGATGATGCCGAACTCGATCTGCCCTGGCCTTCTTTTTTTAGTATATATACGCATACTCCGGTCGACCTGTTCCCCATGGGCGCAAAGCACTGCTGCCTGGCGGCGTTATTCTGTTGATTATCTGTCGTATTCTTTTGTCTCCTGTCTCTCCACTATCCCTACTGCGGTGACAGTTCACCAACGGAAGCCGCGATTACCCCCATCATCAGGACCGCACCTATTGCCACTACGGCACAGCACAGCACGATCGGGAAGAGAGCTGCAAAGGCGGCCTTTCCCCCGCTGGTTTCCTGTGATTCCTTAAGCCCGATAATAACAAGGACTATGGTCCATACCAGGGCGATCAGGCTGCCGCAAAACGGGATGGCCTGGAAAATATTCGCTCCGTAGCTGTACGAAACAACCCGAAAGGTGCCCTCAAAGCCGTGCCGGCTGCCTTTTACCATAAGGAGAAAAAGGTGAATGATCCCCACCGCGACGAAAAGACCGAAAATAATCATGAACGGCGAAAGACCTGCCAGCACAGCGATACCGAGGCCCTGGAACATATCGTACCCGGCAGCACCCCTGAACTCGGGTGGCATGAAGTTCTGAATCGTGCCCTGGAGCAGTACTTGCCAGAAATAGGAGATCATCATACCTGCCATACCGGTAATTAAAGCATACAGCAGGGGATCAGTAAGGCCACCGGTAACGGACATTTTCCTGAAAAATTCTGTGGGAGTAAAGAGGGCTGATTTGAGCGTATTGATCAAACCGCCGAAAAAACCCTCTGTTTCGCGGGCCTCCCAAGGCGTTTTCTCTCTTATTCCCGCTCCCTGTTGCGTCGGCTCTGCTACACCCTTTCCGCAGTATTGGCAGAAGGCCTGGCCATCCGCTATTTCCTTGCCACAGTGTGGACAGTACATAACACCTCCTCGTCGAAAAAGATACGCTGGGTATCGGGTGCTGTAGAATGCTCTGCACGGCGACATCCCGGCGTGGTCAGCGCCACGGTAATTTCAGCGCAGCGCACTCTGATTTTTTCTTCATGACGGCCCGTCGCGCGTTAAGAACCAGCCCCGCACTCACCCGGGTCTCCTTTGATTTTTGCGATCGCATGAGGAAGCGCGGGGAGGATCACCGACAGGTTTTCGCGAACGGCCCGGGGGCTGCCCGGCAGGTTGACGATCAGGGTATTCTTCCTGACCCCGGCCACGGCACGGGAGATCATGGCATGGGGCGTTTTTTTGAGGCTTGCGGAGCGCATGGCCTCGGCCATACCCGGAATCTCCCGGCTGATCACCTGAAGCGTTGCTTCCGGGGTCACGTCGCGGGGAGCGACCCCCGTGCCCCCCGTCGTGAGGATCAGGTCGATTTCCCCCTGCTCTGATAAGTCGATAAGGGTCTTTGCAATAAGCTCCTGCTCATCGGGAATCACGGTGTACGCTGAAACCGAAGCGTCCATTTCCTCGATCATCTCACGGATAACGGTCCCACTTTCATCCACACGCTCTCCTGCGGAGCCTTTATCACTGACGGTGACAATCGCTGTTTTGATCATAGAACCCAACCCGGACAGGCCGGAACCAAAATCTGCCACGAAGACTCGCCCGCCCCGGTTCCTTATTTTTATAGCTGCGGGCCGGGGAAGGCACGAAGTATGATAAATTTCAAGTTCCAAACCACAAATCTCAAATAAATTCCAAATCTCAAATTCTAAATTTCAAACGTTTTGGTCAATTAAATATTGCTGATTGGATATTATTTGTAATTTGGTGCTTGAGATTTGGTGCTT
>DMKB01000125.1:0-6695 GCA_003454665.1 Nitrospiraceae bacterium
CCGCGACGGCCATCCGCATGGCGCCGAGCGGGACCCTTTCCATTGCCGCCTATCTGGAACAGCGCGGTGTTGACGTGGCGGTCCACGATTGCCCGGGGCCTGTCACGCGCATCGGGACCGGCTCAATTCTCTCACGGGTCAACAATGAGAGGCCCGACATGGTCGGATTCACGGCAGTGACGTCGAGCTTCATGGATGCCTATCGCCAGGCAGAGGCGATCAGGCAGGCATCACCGGCCATCAAGATCGTTATCGGCGGTGTGCATGTCTCGGCCCTGCGGGGAAAGATCCTCGAACAGTTTCCCTCCGTCGATTATGTGGTCACCGGCGAGGGCGAGAAGGCCATGGCCGATCTCGCTGCAGGTGTACAGCTCGATACGATCCAGGGACTCGTCTACCGGGAGGGGAATGCGATAAAAGACAACGGTCTCAGGACCGATCTGTGCGACCTTGATGCGCTGCCTTTTCCCGCCTATCATAAACTGGAAGGCTTCCCGAAACGCTTTGAAGCGGCCTTGTTCAACTACCCAAAAGCGCCGTCCGCCACGATCATCTCGAGCCGCGGCTGCCCCTATCAATGTTCCTACTGTGATCGTTCCGTCTACCGCAGGAGCTTCCGGTTCAATTCCGCAGAGTATCTCTATGAGCACATGGTGTTTCTCAAGGGGAAATTCGGTGTACGGCACATCTTCTTCTATGACGACCTGTTCACGTTCAATCGCGATCGGATCGAGAAATTCTGCGGCCTCCTGCGGAAAAAACCTCTCAACATGACCTTTAACTGCGCTGTTCGTGTCGGGCACGCTGACGACGCGTTGCTCGCCATGCTGAAGACTTCCGGCTGCTGGATGGTAAGCCTCGGCATCGAGTCAGGCGCACCGGAGATCCTGGCTCGCCACAAGACACGAGTTGACTTCAATGAGATGCAGACCACGGTCCAGCGCATCCAGAGGGCCGGACTCAGGGCCAAGGGCCTCTTTATGATGGGCCTCCCGGGCGAGACAGAGGAAACCATCAACGTAACAACGGACTTCATCAACGGACTGGACCTCGATGATATGAACATGACAAAGTTCACGCCGTTCCCCGGTTCACCACTTTATCAGACCATTTACGAAGAGGGAACATTCGAAGAGAAATGGGAATTGATGAATTGCCTGAATTTTGTTTTTGTCCCCAAGGGGATCGAATCGAAAGAGCGGCTCGATGATCTTTACAAGCAGTTTATTAAACAATTCTACACCGGGAAAAACTGGATCCGAAAGTTCGGCCCTCTGCTGTTCAAATCGCCACACAGTGCCTTCCGGCTCATAAAAAACCTGCCCGCATTCATCAGCATTAAAAATGATTTCGAGCCAACAAGCAAGGGATGATGGTTTCAGCTCTTCGTTTTTGGAGTTGGCCCCCTCCTTGTGAAGACGAGCCATGATCATCGGGACGCAGGAACGACAAATCACAGCTCGAAGGGGTCCCGGCGCGCTCCAATTCTCTTATCCCTTCCCCTCAGATTGTGCTACAATGAATTAATTCTTTCTTTTTCAGGACACAAGGTGTAGCATTCATTCCAGTTTCGCATCTTCAGGTGCTATGGCTCATCAGGAATACCATCCGTAGCACTTTTCTATCACGCTGCCGCGACAGGAGATCCCATGAACATACTTCTCGTGTATCCAACATATCCCGACACCTTCTGGAGCTTCAAATATGCCCTGAAATTCATCTCGAAAAAGGCCAGTTTGCCTCCCCTGGGTCTCCTGACCGTTTCCGCCATGCTCCCGGCGGCATGGAAGAGAAAGCTCATCGACATGAATGTGGAGAAGCTGAAGGACAAGGATATCCTCTGGGCTGACTATGTGTTTATCAGCGGAATGTCGATCCAGAAAGAATCAGCGAAAAGTGTGATCAGCAGGTGCGCGTCTCTCGGCGTCCCGGTTATTGCCGGCGGACCCATGTTCACGGCCGGCCACGAGGAGTTCGAGGAGGTAGCATACTTCGTGCTGAACGAGGCTGAAATTACCTTGCCGCAATTTCTGGATGATCTCGAGAAGGGACAGCCGAAGCGCGTATATACCACCGATCTCTGGGCGGATATCACGAAGACGCCGGTCCCTGACTGGGATCTGCTCAAAATGAACAAATATGCCTCCATGAACATCCAGTACTCCCGGGGATGCCCCTTTGACTGTGAATTCTGCAACATCACTGTGCTGTACGGCCGCAGACCGCGCACAAAGGACAAGGAACAACTCCTGGCTGAACTGGAGAGCCTCCACGCTCGCGGATGGAAAGGCGGCATATTTCTGGTGGACGACAACTTTATCGGGAACAAGGCGAAATTAAAGAACGAAACCCTGCCCGCTGTCACGGAGTGGATGAAGAGCAGAAAATATCCTTTCCCCCTCTTTAGCGAAGTTTCCATCAACCTGGCAGACGATGAGGAGTTGATGAGCATGATGGCCCGTGCGGGATTTGATACGGTTTTTGTCGGCATTGAGTCTCCCCATGAGGAAAGCCTGGTGGAATGCAGCAAGTTTCAGAACAAGAACCGCGATCTGACAGCGTGCGTGCAGAAGATCCAGCAGTTCGGCATGGAGGTCCAGGGAGGATTCATCGTCGGTTTTGATAGTGACCCGGCGTCCATATTCGACCGGCTCGTGGCATTTATTCAGGAAAGTGGGATTGTGACGGCCATGGTGGGATTGCTGAATGCCCCTCCGGGTACGAAGCTCTACCAGCGCATGTTGCAGGAAAACCGCCTGCTGCGCGCGACGACGGGGGATAATACCGACTTCTCGATCAACTTCATCCCCAAAATGGATCATGATGCGCTTCTGGAAGGGTACCGGCGGATCGTGAAGACAATTTATTCTCCGAAACAGCATTATGCCCGAATAAAGCAGTTTCTGAAAAATTACCAGCCTGCTCAGGAACGGGTATTTCATATGCAGTTCAGCCACCTGAAAGCCGCTGTCAAGTCGGTGTACCGGCTCGGCATTTTCGGGCGCGAGCGCTTTTACTACTGGAGACTTTTTTTCTGGTCGCTCTTCCGCAAACCCCGGCTTCTTCCGCTGGCCATCACGTTGTCGATTTACGGACACCACTTTCGCAGGATATTCAGACAGCACGAGCTTTTCCTGCAGTAGAAAAACCCGATGGAGCGAATTCCGTCAATCCGTAGCACTATGGATAATGCATGAGGGAACGTTCGGGACAGATAACGTGTTGCTCGTGATAGTGAAAAACTGGCTCTTATAAACACCGCTATTTTTTTCTCACGGCGGTAATGGTACGACCCCTGACCCTGTCTATTGTTTTTGCCTCCGGTGTTCCCCCTGGTAAGCGTCCGTGGTAACCACCGTGTGTTCCCAACGTGTTGCTGAACGTTGCGAGCACGACGCTCTCTTTTCCTGGCGAGTCACCATTCCTTCCTGCTGGACGAGTGGCAGCTTGTGATGCCTCTTTTCTTTTGACACGATCACTCATATCTTTTATAGTATGTACGGTGGACTAAGAGCACGGTTCGGCAGAGACGCATGAAGAGAATTATCGAAATCATTCGTAAAAGCATGATGGCGCCACAAGGTGCTTCCCCGGGGAACGCCGCGGCTTCGATCGATGCTCCCCATGTGCAGGAGAGAATCCGAAAGACGATTATCGTCTCTTCGGCATTCGGGATCCTCGCGATCGGATTGATTGTCGCGCTTGTCAGCATTCTTCCCTTATACGCTCGCCTCAAAAAGGAACAGGAAAATAATTTGCAGCATGCCTGCAAGGTCAGAACCATGGCGGTTGAGGAATACCTGTCCCGCGCTAAAGACATTGCATTGCAAATAACGAGCCGGACCCAGATTCGGAAAAAGTTGGAAAGCTTTAACCGGGGTGAAATAGTATTCAGTGAGCTGGTTGCCTTTTCCGGGCCAAAGCTTGCCGACGCAATGAAACTGTCGGACGAGGTCGTAGGGATCAGCAGGCTGAGCCACACCGGATCGCCTCTGGTCGAAGTAGGGCTGCCGCCTCCCGCGCGCCATCCGTTGCCGATACCTCCCCGGGGCAGCAGGGAGGTGGTTATCCACGGCCCCTGTCTCCTGAACACGAAATACTACTTTCTTGTGGGGGCCCATATTTTCGGCGCCGGGAACGAGCCGGTGGGCACGGATGTTGTGCTGTTCAAGATCGACCGGCTGCAGCATATCGTGGAAGACTATACCGGCCTGGGCGAAACAGGGGAGACCCTGCTGGGTCAACCCAGCAAGGACCATATTCACCTGTTCACTCCGACGCGAACGCACAAGGATTACGACATTGATACCATACCGATAAACACTCCTGTGGGCGCGGCGATAGCGAAATCAATTCAACAACTAACGGGCATCACCATTGCAAGGGAACCGGACGGAAATCGGGTCATTCTGGCATATGGCCCCATGCGAAATGCGAATTGGGGTATTGCCGTCAAGATGAACACAAGTGAACTCTACTCGCCCGTCAACCGCCAGATCATCCTGATCGCCGTTGTCCTGATCGCCCTAATCCTTCTCGGGACACTCGGCATTGTATTGCTCATGCGGCCGCTCACGAGCGCCTTACAACGGGAGTGTAGCGGGCGGAGATGCGCAGAGGAAGAAAAACAAAAGCTCGAGTCCCAGCTGCTTCAGTCCCAGAAGCTGGAGTCCGTCGGTAAACTGGCAGGTGGTGTCGCCCATGATTTCAATAATCTTCTGTCTGCTATCATCGGCTACAGTGAAATGGCTTTGAAGGAACTGCCCGAGAACCACCCCGTGAAACAGCAGATCCAGACCATCGAGGAGGCGGGCAGAAAGGGCGCCACGCTTGTGCGGCAGCTTCTTGCATTCAGCCGCAAGCAGGTTTTGAGGATGTCCGTCGTCGATGTGAACGATATTATCAGAAACCTGGCCAAGATGCTCACCGTGATGATCGGCGAAGATGTATCTCTGGTACTCAAGACCGCACCATCAGTCAAACGGGTCATGGCGGATCCCGGTCAGATTGAGCAAATCCTGATGAATCTGGCCGTTAACTCCCGGGATGCCATGCCGGGTGGCGGGCAATTGATCATTGAGACGGCTGAGGTAAACCTGGATAAGGATTATGCAGAGCGACATGAAGGGGTGAAACCGGGCCAGTACCTACTGCTTGCGGTTACGGATACCGGAGAGGGAATAGAGAGGGCAGTGCAGGAGAAAATTTTCGATCCTTTCTTCACTACCAAGGAACTGGGGAAGGGTACCGGTCTTGGACTGGCGACGGTATACGGCATCGTGAAGCAGCATAATGGACACATCTGGTTTTGCAGCGAACCGGGCGGAGGAACGACATTCAATATCTATCTTCCCGTGGTTTATGGTGAAGCAATCAAGGCGGGAGAAGAGGAAACCACCGGAACGACACGGGGAACAGAGACCATATTGGTCGTGGACGATAATGCCGGCATTCGGAAGCTCGTAGCGCACATGCTTGAGCCGCTGGGGTACCGGATTCTGGAGGCCTCAGGCGGCAGGGACGCTCTCCAGCTCAGTGACTCCTTTGCCCATCCCATCCAGCTTTTGCTGACCGACGTCATTCTGGAGGGAATGAACGGAAAGGAATTGGCCGTGGAATTTGGAGTCAGACGCCCGGACACGCAGGTTATTTTCATGTCAGGATACACTGACAACGTTATTGCCTCTCGCGGTGTATTGGAGCGGGGAGTGGTTTTTGTCGAAAAACCACTGACGCAGAACGTACTCGTGAGTGCGATACGGAAGATCATGGATGCACGGCGGTAAACAGAGTGCCGGCCGGGGAAAAAAGCCGCAAGCGCTGCGCCGCTGACGCACGGATTATCAGCCCCACCCGAGCATTCCCTGCCTCTGCATGCTTTCTGAAAAAGGTCACGTTTCTCCGGGAGATCACCTAACGCGCTGATAAATAAGGGAACTGGTCCGGCCTTGTTCGCCGGATATCGGAGGAAATGCTTGCCGAGTTGCGAAAATGTATGATATAGTGGGGATACCGGTCTACAGGGGAGTGGGGATGGATTTTCATATTGTAATTGGCTATCCGTTATTTGTTGTTGCTGCTCTGGAATTTGTTCTCGGTGTCATCCTTCTCAAGCAGAACCATCGCAAGAGTCCTGTTATCAGGTCCGTTGCGGCCTTCTCCCTCTTCCTCGCGGGCTATGCTCTCTTTGCCGCCATGGCGTATGTTCTCTCCTCAATGGGGAGGGAGTACAATCACTTTACCCGTCTTACCTGGATCGGCTGGTTCAGCATTCCGGCGGCGCTGCAGTTCATTTTTTATCTCAGAGATGAAAACAGCAGGGACGCCAGAACCCTTGGCTTGATTCTGTACCCCTTTTGGACGATCGTCTTTATCCTTACGCTCGTTACCGATATGGTTGAGCCCGGGCACCTGTCCCTTGTTCCCTATGAAGGCCAGGCCGGGCCTCTTGAGAATCCCCTTCGTTTCATCGGCGCTATGCTGATTCTCTGGGTGGTGTATGAGATATACAAACTCAGAAAAGAGGTCCGGGGAATCAAGAAAGCGCAATTGAACTACTTTTTTCACGGCATCCTGATATTCGGCTCGAGTGGCGCATTCGTCGTCGGTTTTCTTCAGTTACCGGGCGGATTCGGGCTTGATCCGGCCCTGGGCGCGTACTTGAGCCTCCCCTGGGTGGCCCTCACGTTTTACGC
>DMKB01000125.1:6718-7213 GCA_003454665.1 Nitrospiraceae bacterium
CCCGGTACCGGCTCTTCGACATCCGGATTATTCTCAGCCGCACGCTCAGTTTTGCCCTCCTCTTCGCTCTGTTCGCCGGGATTCATATCGGTTTCTTTAACCTGTTTGAGCCGGCTCTCGGCCCCACATCAGCAATTCTCATATCACTTTCCCTGATCGCCTTCATTTTCCTGGTGACGCCGGTAAGCAGGGTGGTGCAGGAGCGGATGCAGAAAATTGTGCTGCAGGGGAAATATGATTACCAGAGAAGACTGAAGGAATCGACCAAGGCAATCGTTACCATACTGGACCTGGATGAGCTCTTGCGCTATATCATCGAAAGTTTCAAAAAAAGTCTGGGGGCTGACAATATTTGTTTATTTCTTCGGCAGGAGGACGGACAGTTCGTCATGCGTCACGGGTTCGGTTTTCCTGACGAGGTTTCCCCGGGCCGCGCACTCGACCAATCCATTCTCCAATTGATAGATGATCAGGGCCAGGTTCTCGTCCGTGAGG
>DMKB01000185.1 GCA_003454665.1 Nitrospiraceae bacterium
CGAGCGTTCGGCGGTCCGGAGAAGGGCTGAGCACCATAGAGAGCGAAGGGAGTGATTTCCGGACGACCTTCCAGTCCAGTCCGCCGATGCTTTTGAGGATGAGGTCATCGATGCTGACCCGGAGGGGTATGACGTCGGTAAGCTGCAGCGGTCCCTCGTCGAGCCGGTAATTGCCGTCCCGCCAGGAAAAGAGGCCCTGGAGGATCCGCCAGATCTGCAGATTGATCCCCCAGGTCATGTCCCCGGGAGTGATGAATCCCAGATCCAGGAGTACGGCCCCGAGCTTTTTCCCCGTTTTCTCGACAATTTCCGTAGAGGCGTCGAGCTGCACCTTACTGATTATTTCAGCCTGGCACAGGCACTCGCCGAGCCTGTCGTCCTGCTGGTTCGAGGAGGCAAAGATCACGTCACCGTCTTCGACGTAAACTTTTTTGGCGACATCCCCTCGTTCAAAGGTTGCCGTGCCCGTCGTCCTGGCAGAACGCACATCCAGGAAAAGGTGCGGGATTGTCAGATTTCCTATGGTGTCGTAACGGGAGGGCATGCTCCGCTCCTTTGGTGCTGGCGCTGGCTGGGTCTCATTTTATTATAACAACTATTTTTCTTAATGTCTGGCGTGCCGGCAGAATTAGTTTCTGATTCCCCGGCCCAAGGCTTGACTGTTCCGGGGAATATTACTATAATAATAACCTGTCAGTTAAACCACAACTCATGGTCTGTACGTTTCCTCCGTCTGCTTTCAGCAGACCGGTTTTCAGAACGACACAGAAAAACAGACATGCAGTGCAGTAGGGATGGAGGAACCATGGACAACAAGCTTATCCTGGGCATCGATATCGGTTCGATAACCATCAAAACGGCCCTCATTGATCGGGACCGGCGCGTGCTATCGGAGACCTATACGCGCATCAAGGGCGACCCGGTCAACACCCTTCTGGACGAACTCAAGCATCTCTCGATGAAATTTTCCGAGGACCGGATCGGGTTGGCCGGCATAACGGGAAGCGGCGGCAAACAGGTGGCCGATGTTATGGGCGCGCGGTTCGTCAACGAGATTCTCGCCCAGGCGAGGTTTGCCGAACAATCCCATCCTGACGCCCGTACCATCATCGAGATGGGAGGGGAAGATGCGAAGCTCATCAGTATTGCGAGAGAGAACGGCAGCGCCAAGGTAAAGATCGAAGATTTTTCCATGAACACTGCCTGCGCCGCCGGGACCGGCTCGTTTCTCGACCAGCAGGCCTCGCGACTGCACCTGAGCATAGAAGAGTTCAGCCGCGCGGCACTGGAATCGAAAGCGCCGCCCCGTGTGGCCGGCCGCTGCAGTGTCTTCGCGAAGAGCGACATGATCCACCTGCAGCAGATCGCCACGCCGGACTACGATATCGTTGCCGGCCTTTGTTTCGCCATGGCCAGGAACTTCAAGGCGACGGTGGGAAAGGGCAAGAAATTCCGGGCCCCCCTCCTGTTCCTCGGCGGTGTTGCCGCCAATTTCGGCATGCGCCGGGCCTTCCAGGAGGTCCTGAAGCTTGCGGACGGCGACATGCTCATTCCCGAGCACTTTAACACGTCCGGCGCCATCGGTGCGGCGCTCATGGCCTTCGAGCAGCCGGTAGCCGGCATTGCCTACGCAGGAACGCGCGCCCTCAAGGCCCATCTTCAGGACGGGAAAATGACGGACTTCGGCGTGAGCCCTCTGACCCTTCCCGGCGGTATTCTGGCCAATCCCTCATCCGATGCAACGCCCGGCGCGGACGGCCGGATCGAGGCGTACCTGGGCGTAGACGTGGGTTCCGTGTCCACGAACGTGGTGGTTATCGACAGACAGATGCGGGTGCTCTCCAAGCGCTACCTCCCCACGGCAGGCCGGCCTATCGAGGCGGTCAAGCAGGGACTCGACGAGGTCGGGGGAGAGGTCGGAGACCGCGTGAAGATCATGGGCGCCTGCACCACGGGCTCGGGCAGGTATTTGACGGGCGACATGATCGGCGCCGACGTGGTCAAGAACGAGATTACGGCACAGGCGACGGCCGCGGCGGAGATCGACAACTCCGTGGACACGATTTTTGAGATCGGGGGCCAGGACTCCAAATTTATCAGCCTGCGGGACGGGGCGGTGGTGGATTTTGAGATGAACAAGGCCTGCGCCGCGGGCACGGGATCGTTCCTGGAAGAGCAGGCAGAGCGCCTCGGCATCCAGATCAAGAAGGAATTTGAAGGCAAGGCCTTCGACGCCGCTTCTCCCTGCAGGCTCGGCGAGCGATGCACGGTGTTCATGGAGTCCGACCTGGTGCACTACATGAACAAAGGCGCCGGCGTGTCAGAGCTGACTGCCGGCCTCGCCTACTCCATAGCGTACAACTACCTGAACAAGGTCGTGGCCGGCAAGCGGGTGGGCGACCGGATATTCTTCCAAGGCGGTGTTGCCGCCAATAAAGCGGTGGTCGCGGCATTCGAAACCATTACCGGAAAGCCGGTCACCGTTCCCCCGCATCACGAAGTCACCGGGGCAATCGGCGCGGCGATCCTCGCGATGAAACACCAGAACGGCAGGCCGAGCGCCTTCA
>DMKB01000157.1:0-1997 GCA_003454665.1 Nitrospiraceae bacterium
GCCTCGTCCAGCACCAGGATCTCCACTCTGGAGAGATCGAGGGTGCCCTGGCCGACGTGGTCGAGCAGCCTGCCCGGTGTAGCAATCAGGATATCGACTCCCTGGCGCAGCTTGGCGATCTGGGGATTGATTTTCACTCCGCCGAAGATGATTGTCGATCGCAGCGGCAGGTATTTTCCGTAGATGGCGACGCTCTCGCCAACCTGTGCCGCAAGTTCCCGGGTGGGGGTGAGGATCAGCGCCCGCACCGGCCGTTTGCCCTTGACCTGGCGGCTGTTCAGCAGCTCCAGCAGAGGCAGGGTAAAGCCGGCGGTCTTGCCGGTGCCTGTCTGTGCGNNCCGCCCATGATGTCCTGCCCCTTGAGGATAGCCGGGATCGCCTGGCGCTGGATGGGGGTGGGTTCATGATAGCCCTGATCGCTGACGGCGCGCAGGATGTCGGCCGAGAGGCCAAGTGTGTCAAATGACATGGGGTATGGTTTCCTAAAGGTGAGCGCAGGGACGGCGCATTGTCCGGATGTTCAGCCGAGCTGATTGTCCGCAACGTGGTATTTGGGGTCTTCGATCACATTGACCTCGACCAGGTTGCCCGCTTTACGCAGCAGCTGCCGGCACTCGGCGCTGAGATGACGCAGGTGCAGGCGTTTACCTGCAATCATGTAGCGTTCGGCCAGGGTATCGATAGCCTCGATGGCGCTGTGATCCATCACCTGCGAATTCTGAAACTCGACGACGACGTCATCCGGGTCGTTTTTGGGGTCGAACAGGTTCTGAAAGTTGTTGACCGAGGCGAAGAACAGCGGGCCATGCAGCTCGTAAACCTTGCCGCCCAGCTTGCCCTCGTAGCTCCTGACGTTGATGTGCTTGGCATGCTCCCATGCGAACACCAGGGCCGAGACGATCACTCCCACGACCACGGCGATAGCCAGATCGGTCGCTACAGTGACTGCGGAGACCAGCACCAGCACAAAGGCGTCAGAGCGTGGAATCTTTCCGATGATGCGCAGGCTGGACCATTCGAAAGTGCCGATAACAACCATGAACATGACGCCCGTGAGGGCGGCCAGGGGGATCATCTCGATGAGTCCGGAAGCGAACAGAATAAAGGCGAGCAGGAACAGCGCGGCGGAGATTCCCGAGAGGCGCCCGCGCCCCCCCGAATTGATATTGATCATGCTCTGTCCAATCATGGCGCAGCCGCCCATGCCGCCGAAAAAACCGGTGACGGTATTGGCGGCTCCCTGTGCGACGCACTCCTTGTTGCCGCGGCCGCGGGTCTCGGTCATTTCGTCGATGAGGCTCAGGGTCAGCAGTGATTCGATGAGGCCGATGGCCGCCAGGATCACCGCATAGGGGAAGATGATTGTGAGCGTCTCCCAGGTGAAAGGCACAGCAGGGATGTTGAATTGGGGAAGGCCGCCGGCGATGGAGGCCAGGTCGCCCACGGAGCGGCTATCCAGGCTCAGGCCGACGACGACCAGGGTGACCACGATGATTGCCGCCAGGGAGGAAGGGATCGCCTTAGTCAGCTTGGGCAGATATTTGATGATCACCATGGTGAGGACGACCAGGGCGAGCATGATGTAGAGCTGGTTTCCCTGCAGCCACTGACTCTGGCCGGCCGCATCGGTCGTCTTGAACGACTGTAGTTGGGCCAGGAAGATGACGATGGCGAGACCGTTGACAAAGCCGAGCATCACCGGATGGGGCACCATGCGGATGAATTTCCCCAGTCTTAGCGCCCCCACCAGCATCTGGATCAGCCCCATCAGCACCACCGTGGCGAACAGATACTGCACACCGTGCTGGGCTACCAGCGCCACCATGACTACCGCCAGGGCGCCGGTTGCTCCCGATATCATTCCCGGACGGCCGCCAAAAATTGCGGTAATTAACCCCACCATGAAAGCCGCATAGAGGCCCACCAAAGGCTCTACTCCGGCGACAAAGGCGAAGGCAACTGCCTCGGGCACGAGCGCCAGGGCAACAGTGATGCCG